>JASFNY010000328.1:0-3006 GCA_050116795.1 Thiohalophilus sp. | reverse complement strand
CTGGCGTACCAATGCCAGCGTATTTTCCAGCCAGGGCCCGACTTCAAAACTGCTGTATTGCGGTGGCACCTGACGCGCAAAATTCAAAATCCCGCGCACTATCTCAGATGCGCGCAATGCCTCGTCACGCAAAGCATCGAGATCTTCCAGTAAACGTTGACGTGTTTGGGCGTCTGCATATTCCGTTTTTTGCAGGCTGCGCTGCAATAACTTGGTGTAGGAAAGCACATTATTCAACGGGTTGTTGATCTCGTGACCGATGCCTGCCGCCATCTGTCCAATACTCGCCAGTTTGTTACTCTGCAACATCATGTTCTCGGCTCGATCGCGCTGCTCGCGGGCGGTATCCAGCGTATCTGCCATATAATTGAACGCGGATGCCAGGGAGCCTATTTCGTCAATTGCCTGCTTCTCGTCGGCCCGCCAGTTATGCTCGCCATTCGCATACGCCTTGAGATTATTGGCCAGCCGACAGACCGGCCGCGCCACCTTGCGTACGCCGATGTCACTCAGCAACAGGGTAATTATCAGTGCAGCGATTCCCAGTAAGCCAATCGCTATACGGATTACGGAGTATGGTGAAGAAATGACATCTGAATCAATGTGCGAAGTGATGATCCAGCTTATCAACCTGTCGGGATAGGGGTTCAATTCGACAAAGTAGTTATAGAAGCGACCTTCATCGCTCATATAGAGCCCCTGATCGCTGTCGACCGCTTCGAGGAGCATCTGATCGTTGTACTTGTCGGACACTTTGACGGGCTCAGCACGGATCTGGGCAAAGCGAATATCGCTACCCTTGTCATACAGGATTCGCCCATGCCGGCTTGGATTGTCGGGATTATTGGCAACCACGAACAGGTCGCCGCTGTAAAGTCTCGAGGCATTATCAAGTATACGATCAAGATTTCGCCCGCCCAGGGTCAGGGTCAGCGCTCCGACGAAACCCTGTTCTGCGTATAACGGAACAACATAATCGAGTAACGGAAACGTCAGCTCGAGCATTTCATCCTGTCGGTTATGCGGCAGATCCAGTGCGTGGGCCTGGTCCGGCGTCAACTCACGTAACTGTTTGACGAATTTATCAGAGCCTATTTCCTGTTCGACATACAGCAAACCTGACAGGCTTTCATAGGTCGGTAGACTCCGGCTAATGTGACTGACTTTGACCAGCGCATTCCCATTGGCATCCAGCAGCCGCAGGTAAAATGCACCCGGCAGAATCGTCTGGAATCCCTCGAAATACTGATTGACCTGTGAACGTAACTGACGGCTGTTTGGCGGGACCTTGCCTTGCTTCAATGCTGCCAGCACCGGCTTGAATGACTGAACCGCCGGGGCCCGTGCCATGCCCAGGGCAAGGTCGTGATTGTCCTTGAGATGTCGCTCGAGCTCCCGGGCCACACTGTCCAGGCTGGTCAGCACATCATTTGCTACTGCCTGCTGGTAAACATTCTGACTATAATAGGTTGCACCCAGCATCAGGCCGGTCAGCGGCACCACGGTGGCGAAAAACACCCAGATAAAAATATTCGTTCGTATCCGCAATCGTCCGCTTCCTGTTACCCATGGGAATGGTTATACCCTGCTGTGATAACGCATCACCGGTATAGCAACGTATTGAATATAGCCTAAAGGCCGGGCATAACTTGCTCAGCGCCAGCGCCTGATAGCCTCTTCGGCAATCTCGTTATCCGCCCGCGCAATCAAACCGCTGGTAGTGATTTTCAATGCATACTCGGCGCGATCCACCATTGGCATATAGGTGGCACTGCCGTAGACAGCATCTACCCAGGGTATCCAGCCCCGGTGCTCATGGGCCAGCCGCCAGACATCTACCCCCCGCTCTTGATAGAGACTGTAAACCGTGCGCGGCATCTGACGCTCCTGCTGCAAATCATGATATCGGCCGGTAATGCGATCCAGCTGATAGGCAGTCTCCATCCCTAACAACGTTGCCAGGCCGCTCCACTTCAATACCCTGGCATCCACCTGCCATTCGTCACCGCGCAATTCGAAACTCTGGGCGGTCTGATCAGGATGAATGACATAAACCCGGTACATCTGCGGTCCCAGTGCCTCAAAACGCAGCCGGGCCACCGGGCGTTCCTGGGTCAGGCGCTGATATCCATACAGATTCAGGGCCACCGACCAGCTGAGGATAGCGGCCAGGATCAACAACAAGCCACCCAGGCTCTGCAATGAACCACGTAGAATTTTACGCCGGAACAGCCGGGCAAGGCCGCTCAGCAGGAGTACCAGCCCCAACAGGGAGATTATGAGAACAAGTATCTTGGTCAGCATAGAGATCACCGGATGTGCAAGGGAGACAGACTCTGACATCCGTCCGGCCTTACGCGTATAATGCCACAAACCTTATATTAATGAGTCCGTCCATGCGTATCTGCTGGCCACAAACCCTGTTCCTGCTTCTGGTTATTGTACTCGGAATCGGCAGCATGCTGTCGGGCTGCGGCAAAAAGGGACCGCTGTACCTGCCCGACGAACCCGAATCGACCCGACAGGCCTCCTGAAACGATGGATCATTTCAATTACCATGACGGCGAACTGTATGCCGAACAGGTACCGGTGGCGGCCATCGCCGAACAACACGGGACCCCTTGCTATATCTACTCCCGGGCCACACTGGAACGCCACTGGCACGCGTTCGACGAGGCTCTCGGCGAGCACCCGCACCTTATCTGTTATGCGGTCAAAGCCAATTCCAATCTGGCAGTACTCAACCTGCTTGCCCGCCTCGGCTCCGGATTCGATATCGTTTCGCTGGGCGAGCTGGAACGGGTTATGGCCGCCGGAGGGGACCCGTCAAAAGTGGTGTTCTCCGGGGTCGGCAAGCGAGCAGACGAGATGCGTCGGGCACTGGAAGTCGGTATTCACTGTTTCAACGTGGAATCCGAATCCGAATTACTGCGACTCAACCAGGTGGCAGCTGAACTCAATGTTAGCGCCCCGGTATCTTTACGGGTCAACCCGGACGTCGACGCC
>JASFNY010000327.1:0-3008 GCA_050116795.1 Thiohalophilus sp. | reverse complement strand
CACGGTCACTTCGACATGGCTGCCTACGACAAGTACTTCAGCGGCGAGCTGGAGGACTTCGAGTACCCGGCCGCGGCCATCGAAGAAGCGCTGCATCACCTGCCCAAGGTCGGTTAGCGCGTCATGCGCTGGCGTCGGCCGGGCCTGCTGCTGGCGGCCGGTCTGATGGCCGGCGCCTGCCGGGCCGGCTCGCTGGAGCTGGCGGCTGGCAAGGCCAGCGATAACCTGGATGCAGTGCGCATTGCCTGGCAACAACCCGGTTCACGGCAATGGCGCGTGGGCGAAGCCGGGCAAGTCGTTCTACGGCATGCCGTGTCGATCAACCACTGGTGGAACGACAACGAATCGATCACCGCCCTGGGTTATTCACCACTGTTTGTCTATCGACGCCTGGAATCACCCTGGTCACTGCGTTTTGGCATCGGTGCGGCCTGGCTATCCGACACGCAAATCGCCGGTCGCATCCTCAGCAGTCATTTCCAGTTCGAGGATCAACTCGGTCTCGAATGGACATCAGGCCGACACCGGCTGGGCCTGGTGTACCTGCACTATTCCAACGCCGGTATCGAAAAGCCCAATCACGGTCTCGATCTGTTAATGTTTTCCTATAGCCTGCGCCTGGACTGAATCACAATGACGGAACTACCAAGACGTTTTATCAAGACCGCATTTCTGTTTCTGGTTATTGGCCTGTTGCTCGGTAGCTGGATGCTGATTCAGCGGGAGTTATACGGTCAGTGGCCACATCCGTATCTGATCTCCGCACACACTCATATCATGTTCGTCGGCTTCGTAATGTTCATGATTCTCGGCGTGGCAACCTGGTTGTTTCCCAAGCCGGCGATGGATGATCCTCGCTACCGTGAGGGCCGGATCAGGCTGGTGTACTGGCTTCTATTATGCGGGACACTGCTGCGTTTTGCCGGTGAACTATGGCGCAGCATAAACGATCAACACTTTCTGGCCTGGATGGTTCTATTCGGTGGGCTGCTGCAGCTGATTGCCATCGTTTTGTATGTCTGGAGCATGTGGTACCGGATACGCACCACTACCGGTTACAAACGAGAGCGCGTATCGCGTACCGCACTGGAAGGTCCGTCCCGGGCGGGAAGAACATCATTGAATGACAAGTGAAAGCAATTGGCGATACGGTCCTGCTTATCATTCCGGGATCGCAAAGCAATCTAACCTTGTTGTCCTTGTAAAATTGCTGATAAATGTATAATGATATGTATAACAATTTGATTCCGCTGTACAGGCGGGTCGCAGATACAGGATATCTTCTTGGAAATGTCCGAACTGGAATCAATCCTCAAAGAACTGAACGAAACGAATCCGAACATTCTGTTATCGATCGTGGTATCACCCGATGGGCTGGTGATCGCGCATGAAGGCAGCGCACAGGATCCGGACAAGGTGGCGGCGCTGTATATCGAATTACAGCTGGTTTGCGAGAAAATCATGAACCAGCTGGACTACGGTGAACTGGAAGAAATCTTTATTCGTTCCGCTTCCGGTTGCGTTACGATCCTGCCTGTATTCGACAAGGGCATTCTGGCCTGTATGTCGACACCCGACGTCAATTCCGGCGTTATGCAGCTGGTTACCTGGAAGGCGGTGAACCGGCTGGGAAAAGTCATGTAAAACCTTGTGATCCTTAATGTTTTTATACTGATCGCTATCACACTAAGTATTTATCCCACTCAAAAATCCCAATATTTCCAATAGCTTGAACATTTCTTAAGCAAATCTTAATCAAATAATTAGGGAATTCCCTTTATGTGACGCTGGTCACATTTTCGAGGTCTATAACCCTTTGATTTATAGTCATACAGTTTAAAGGTTATATCCAAGCGGCCGACTGTTTAACTCAAGAGGGAAAATTACGTTAAACAGGACTTTATGCTGCCAGGATTGATAAGAGATGTAAGGCTCAAGTGACATTTTGAAGGCGTCGTTTTTGAAGGCGACGTTTCTGAAATTTCCCTAGTTAGTAAGGCGTGTAAAAAAATCCGGTCATATATCGGAGCGGGATTTGTTTGTCCAAAAAAAGTGCTGATGAATACAAGTCAAAAACAGGATTGATTATGGAAAACAGGATAAAGGTCTCATGCCTGGGACTTGATGGGCGCTGCGGGGAGATGTTGATCAAGGCATTTGAGCGGAATTCTCAGGATGTCGAGTACACAGATACTGCGTCGAGTGCCGATATCGTGCTGATGAACCTGCGCGCAGATGGCGCTTCGTTGCTCTACAAAAAATTCAGGAAGTCCAATCCTGTTACGCCGCTAATCGGACTTTATAGAGAAGATACGGACATTGAGACATGGGAAGGCGTCAGTCTGAAAATGCCGATCGAAAGCAAAGTTCTTGTTGAGACAATTATCTCAGAGGCATCCAAGATGAAAGAATCGAAAGGAAGCAAAAATGCTATCACCACAGACAAGGTCGCAAAGGCCCTGGAAGCGATTGAAACAAAGCAGGTCGCGGCAAAACTTGGTGGCAAGGCGGAAACCTCGAAATCCCTGGTAAACAAGCAACGCCAGGTGATCCAGAAGCAGGATGAGATGTGCTTTGATCATGGCCGGTTTCTCATGGGCCACATCCTCGATGTCGTGAATGAGTTGAAAACCGGAAAGCAGGGCGCCCTGATCAATTGCTGGGGAGATAAATCCATCCTGATTGACGCCGGTAAGCAGCAGGTGTCGATGGATTTGTCGGACAACCAGCTGAGGAGCCTTGCTATTGCACCTCTGGATGACAAGCTCTCTTCTGCTGCGGATGTACGTTACCTGGATTCGGAGCAGTTAAAAAACGAGCTTGGCAGGCTGTCAGAGAATGCTCGCATTCAGTCACTGGAAGTCTTCTTGTGGAATATCGGCCTGCAGACCTGCAAAGGACGGATCCCCATAGAAATTTCGATAACAGAGCGACAGTATCTGCGACGTTGGCCCAATGTTACACGCATGAACCTCACCGAGAATGCGCTGAAGATTATTGCATTCTGG
>JASFNY010000326.1:0-3010 GCA_050116795.1 Thiohalophilus sp. | reverse complement strand
CCGGGTTGATACCCAGCACCGCGGCACGGCTGCGCACCACGGACAGGGCCGCCTGGATGGATTCTTTCATCACATCACCCAGCTGGCCGGTAATGCTGTGCTTGCCCTTACCGGGCATCACTGCGGTCTCGATGGTCAGCAGATCGCCGCCCACCTCGGTCCAGGCCAGGCCGGTCACCTGGCCAATGCGGTCGCTCTCGTCGGCCATGCCGAAACGGAAACGTTTGACCCCCAGGTATTTCTCCAGGTTGTCTGACTTCACCACCACTGTCTCGTTCGACGGTGTCAGCAGCACATCCTTGACCACCTTGCGGCAAATCTTGGCGATTTCCCGCTCCAGGTTACGCACCCCGGCTTCCCGGGTGTAATAGCGGACGATATCGCGTACCGCTTCCTCGGTGATCTCGATCTCACCCTCTTTCAGGCCGTTGGCCTTCATCTGCTTGCTCACCAGATACTTGAGAGCAATATTGACCTTCTCGTCCTCGGTATAACCCGCCAGACGAATGACCTCCATCCGGTCCAGCAGCGGCGCCGGGATATTCATGGTGTTGGAAGTGGCGACAAACATCACTTCCGACAGGTCGTAGTCGACCTCCATGTAGTGGTCATTGAAGGTATGGTTCTGTTCCGGATCCAGCACCTCCAGCAGGGCCGAAGCCGGATCGCCACGGAAATCCATCGCCATCTTGTCGATTTCGTCGAGCAAAAACAGCGGGTTGCGAGTACCGATCTTGTACAGGTTCTGGATCACCTTGCCCGGCATGGAGCCGATGTAGGTACGGCGATGGCCGCGAAAATCGGCCTCGTCACGCACGCCACCCAGAGCCATACGAATAAACTTGCGGTTGGTGGCACGGGCGATGGACTTGCCGATAGAGGTTTTGCCCACACCCGGCGGGCCCACCAGGCAGAGGATCGGGCCCTTCATTTTCTTCATTCGCTGCTGCACCGCCAGGTACTCGAGAATCCGCTCCTTGACCTTCTCCAGACCGTAATGGTCTTCTTCCAGCACCTGCTCGGCCTTGGCCAGATCATGGCGGACCTTGGTGCGCTTCTTCCACGGCACGCCCACCAGCCAGTCCAGATAGTTACGCACCACTGTCGCTTCAGCCGACATGGGTGACATCATCTTCAGCTTGTTCAGTTCCGCCTTGGCCTTGGCCTTGGCTTCCTTCGACATACCGGCGGTCTCGATCTTGTTTTCCAGTTCCTCGATCTCGTTCGGCACATCTTCCATTTCACCCAGTTCTTTCTGGATGGCTTTCATCTGTTCGTTGAGATAATACTCTCGCTGGCTCTTCTCCATCTGGCGTTTGACGCGGCCACGGATACGCTTTTCGACCTGCAACAGATCGATTTCCGACTCCATCAGCGCCATCAGCTGCTCGACCCGGTCACGCAGGGAGAAGTTTTCCAGAATCTTCTGTTTTTCCTCGATCTTGAGTGACATGTGCGCCGCGATGGTATCGACCAGGCGATTGGGATCATCGATGCTCGACAGGGAAGTCAGAATTTCCGGCGGAATTTTCTTGTTCAGCTTGACGTACTGATCAAACTGGGTGGTCAGCGAACGGGCCAGCACCTCGGCCTCACGCTCGTCGATGGCCTCTTCCTCCTGCAATTTGACCTGCGCGGTGTAATACTCCTCGGCCTCGGTGAAATTCAGGATCCGGGCCCGGCGGCTGCCTTCGACCAGCACCTTGACGGTACCGTCAGGCAGCTTGAGCAATTGCAGAATGCTCGAGACGGTGCCGATGCGATACATGTCATCGGCCTGGGGATCGTCTTCGGCAGCGCTCTTCTGCGCCACCAGCAGAATCTGTTTGTCGTCTTCCATTGCCGCTTCCAGCGCCTTGATCGATTTCTCGCGACCGACGAACAGTGGAATTACCATGTGCGGATAGACCACTACGTCACGCAGCGGTAAAACAGGAATTGCAGTCAATGGTTCTTCAATCATTTCTGACATAATCTGACACTCTTTATTTTGGCTCGTCCCGTAGGACCGTTAGTCTTAATCTGGGGCTCTCTGGTCAGGAATTCAATATGACGCCAGAATTTTTCACTTATCCACAAAAATTAAGGGGTATCGAAATACCCCTTAATCGTTTCAGTCTTCAGCAGATGCCGCCTTGGATTCGGCGCTCTCGTAAATAAACAGTGGGTCGCCCTCCTGTTTTATCACCGACTCATCGATCACCACTTTCTGCAGATTCTCCATCGAAGGCAGGTCATACATGGTATCGAGCAGCATATGCTCCAGAATCGAGCGCAGACCACGGGCACCGGTCTTGCGTTCCATGGCCTTGTGCGCCACGGCTTTCAGGGCATCCTCGCGGAATTCCAGCTCGGCGCCTTCCATTTCGAACATTTTCTGGTACTGCTTGGTCAGCGCGTTCTTGGGTTCGGTCAGAATCTGGACCAGGGCTTCCTCGTCCAGTTCATTGAGCGTGGCAAGTACCGGCAGACGGCCGACAAACTCCGGAATCAGCCCGTAGCGGGTCAGGTCTTCCGGTTCCACGTCGGTCAGCACCTCGCTGGTGCTCTTTTGTTCCTGCTTGCTCTTGACCTCGGCACCGAAACCGATACCACCGCGTTCGGAACGGTCCCGGATAATCTTGTCCAGGCCGGCAAAGGCGCCGCCACAGATGAACAGGATATTACCGGTATCCACCTGCAGGAATTCCTGCTGCGGGTGCTTGCGTCCGCCCTGGGGCGGAACCGACGCCACGGTGCCTTCGATCAGTTTCAGCAGGGCCTGCTGTACGCCCTCACCGGAGACGTCCCGGGTAATGGACGGGTTGTCGGACTTGCGGGAGATTTTGTCAATTTCGTCGATATAGACGATCCCGGTCTGCGCCTTTTCCACATCGTAGTCGCATTTTTGCAACAGCTTCTGGATGATGTTTTCCACATCCTCGCCCACATAACCGGCTTCGGTCAGGGTAGTGGCATCGGCGATGGTGAAAGGCACATTCAGCAGCCGTGCCAGCGTTTCCGCCAGCAG
>JASFNY010000325.1:0-3011 GCA_050116795.1 Thiohalophilus sp. | reverse complement strand
TCAGGAGATCGATATTGCGCTCCTCGGCCGCCTCGAGGATCGCGTTGGCAAGCGGATGCTCGGAACCCTGTTCCAGGCTGGCGGCCAGTTGCAGTAACTGTTCCTCGCTATGCTCATTCGCCGGTACCAGGTGGGTCACCGCCGGGCGTCCCACGGTCACCGTGCCGGTCTTGTCCAGCACGATCGCTTCCAGTTTGCCGGCCTGTTGCAGGGCCTCGCCGTTACGGATCAGGATTCCGTACTCGGCCGCCTTGCCGACCCCGACCATGATTGAGATAGGCGTGGCCAGTCCCAGCGCACAGGGACAGGCGATGATCAGTACGGTCATGGTGGCGACAATCGCATAACTGAGCAGTGACTCACCGCCCAGGTTGAACCAGATCAGGAAAGTCGCGACCGCCACCAACATTACCGTCGGAACGAATACCGCCGCCACTTTGTCCACCAGCCGGCCGATGGCCGGTTTGCTGGCCTGGGCGCGGCGCACCATCTCGATAATCTGGGAAAGCACCGTATCGGCACCGATACGTTTTGACTGGAACAGGAAGCTACCACTGACATTGATGGTGCCGGCCACGACCTCATCACCGACCTGCTTGGTAACCGGCAAGGGTTCACCGGTCAGCATGGATTCATCCACGCTGGAATGACCGTCGATGATCTCGCCGTCGACCGGGATGCGCTCACCGGGGCGAATGCGCAGAGTCTCGCCCAGGCCAACGTCCTCAATCGGAACATCCTGTTCCTGACCGTCGCGCACCACGCGGGCGGTTTTGGGCTGCAGACCGATCAGGCGACGGATTGCCTCAGAGGTCTTGCCCCGGGCCCGCATCTCCAGCGCCTGGCCGAAATTGATCAGGGCAATGATGATCACTGCCGCCTCAAAATAGGCATGTTGAGCCAGGACCGGTACCGAATCGGGAAACAGGGTCACCACCATGGAGTAGATCCAGGCGGACCCGGTACCCAGCGCGATCAGGGTATCCATATTGGCATTGTGCACGCGAAAGGCCTTCCAGGCGCCGCGGAAAAAATGCCCGCCGGCGACCACCAGCACTACCAGGGTCGCGAGCCCGGCTAGCAACCAGAATATCTGACCCCCGCTAGTCGCCAGCGGGGGCAACCAGCCGGCCATGCCGCCGACAAACAGGGGGACGCCGACCACGGCGGCAATGGCCGTCTTGATCAACAAGCGCCGGTAATGCGCCATCTCGGCGGCATCCTTCTCCTGGTCGGCTGCCGCACCTTTCATCTCGGCGGCCTCGTAACCCGCCTGCTTGACGGCATCTACCAGTTGGTCGGCACTGACGTCACCTTCCACCAGGGCAGTGTGCTCCGCGAAGTTCACCTCCGCCTGCTCAACCCCGGGCACGCCATTCAGCGCCTGCTCGACACTGGCCACGCAGCCGGCGCAACTCATACCACTGATAGAAAGCCGCGTTGCTGTCATAAAAAATTACTCCTGATACGGGTCAGTCTTAGTTAAGTACCGACATGCTATTTTGACAGGATCCCTATGATATAGGTTGCATCCTTCGTAATCACAACCCGCCCGGCATCCTTCAATACAATGTGCCGAATATCCGCATCTGGCACCAGTGTTGTTAATGCTATGATCGTGTTTCGCCGTTTAGAGTGATATGAATGGATATTTCCCTGGTCAGTGCGTTTGTCGTCGGTTTATTCAGCACCCTGCATTGCCTGGGAATGTGCGGCGGAATCATCGGTGCCCTGACTTTCAGTCTGCCACAGGAAGTGCGCCAACATCGCTGGCGCCTGTTTCCGTATATCTCCGCCTACAACCTGGGTCGTATCACCAGCTATACCCTGGCCGGTGCGTTGATGGGCTGGCTGGGTGATCAACTCTTCACAGTCATCAGTCCCGATTCGGGTCATCTGATCCTTCAGGGTATCGCCAGTGGCATGATGATCGGTATCGGCCTCTACCTGGCCGGCTGGTTTCCACGCTTTGCGTACATTGAGCAACTCGGCAGACCCCTCTGGCAGAAACTCGAACCGTTGGGAAAGAAACTGATTCCGGTACGTTCACCCTGGCATGCCTGGCTGTTTGGTCTGGTCTGGGGCTGGCTGCCTTGCGGACTGGTCTATTCCGCACTGATTATCTCGGGTACTGTCGGGGATGCAACTTATGGTGCACTGTTCATGCTGAGTTTTGGCGCGGGCACTTTGCCTTCGGTGATGACTGCCGGTATATTAACCGGATGGATCGCAAGGTTGTCGCGCATGAGTCATCTCAAAACCGCGGTCGGCCTGTTACTGATTATTCTTGCCCTGGCCAGTTTTTACCTGACCTGGTCGCATGGCCATCAACATGTTGCTGTAGGAACCTCGATATGAATAACGCTTTCGGTCACTTGCTGGGACAGGCCCCGCAATTGCTCGCAACTATGCGCTCGGCAAAGCTGATCGCCGCCACCGATGTCACCACCCTGATCACCGGCGAGACAGGCACTGGCAAGGAACTACTGGCACAGGCGATGCACAGCGCCAGTTCACGCAATGTGTTACCCATGATCAGTATCAATTGCGGTGCGCTGCCGGATAACCTGATCGAAGCAGAGCTGTTCGGTTACCGGCGTGGCGCCTTCACCGATGCCCGCCAGGACCAGCCCGGCCGTTTCAAGGCTGCGCATGGCAGCACGCTGTTTCTGGATGAGGTGGCTGAACTGCCGCTGGCAGTGCAGGCCAAGTTGTTACGTTTTATCGAGTCGGGTGAGATTCAACCACTGGGACAATCAGCAACAGAAAAAGTTGACGTTCGTGTGATTGCCGCCACCAACAGGGATCTGCATGAACTGGTTGAACAGGGACAGTTCCGTGAAGATCTGTATTACCGCCTGAATGTCGTACCCCTGAACCTCCCTCCCCTGAAGGAACGCTTCGACGATATTGCTTTGCTGCTCGGCAAACTGACCGCGCGGCTGGCTATCTACCATCGCCTGGATGCGCCGCGTTACACCACGGCCGCCATCGAAGCATTGCAGGCCTAT
>JASFNY010000324.1:0-3016 GCA_050116795.1 Thiohalophilus sp. | reverse complement strand
CTACAAAAACTACATACATCCATGCAGGTTGCCGTTTGTTCATTGTAGTCGCTCGTAAATCGAAAACCGGGCCAGGGTGCAGTTTTGATTAGTTTTAGAAATATAGCGCTTTGACCCGCAATTGTTACGGGCTGAAGATAAGCTAAATGCGCTGTAAAAACAAACCCCGACTCGTCGGGGGTTGTAGAAATAAAAGGGGACTGTGACAAATGAGGATCATTGTCGCATTATTTTGTCGCCAACCCCTTTTTCCTGTTTTTTCGTGGGGATTGTGCAGACCACATAGTGACGGAACCCGCGTCACTATCTTGTTGTCTAGTTGATACGACGACTTTCCTGGGAAAGTCCGATCGGGTACCTATCCTGTTGAATCCAACTGCCTTGCAGCACGGAGACGATCATGAGGACACAATTCACAACACTGGCCGCCATCGGCCTTTTCTTTTTCAGCAACAGCAGTTTCGCCCATCATGGCTGGGACTGGACCACCGGCGGGAATATCGAACTCACCGGTGTAATCAAGAGCGTCAAGCTGGGTAACCCTCACGGCAGGCTCGAAGTGGATGTAAACGGCGAGACATGGACGGTCGAAGTGGGGCAACCGTGGCGTAACAAGGAAGCCGGTCTTGTGGACGGTGACCTGGCCGAAGGCGTCGAGATCCGTGTCATCGGCGAGCCCGCGGAGGACGTAGCGGAGAAGCGCCTGAAAGTGGAACGCCTGTACCTGGGCGAGCGCGAGTACGTGTTGTACCCGGATCGGAACTGGAACTGAGTGGAACCGCTGTTCGTCGCGCTGGAGTCGACCGCCGTCGCGGAGTATCTGCGTGACTCACGCTGGGGCTACGCGGCGGTCATCACGGCGCATATTCTTGGGGTCGCGCTGCTGGTCGGTGCCATCATCCCCTTTAACCTGCATGTCCTCGGGCTGTGGCGAAGTATTTCGCGCCTGACCCTGGCCCGGGTGCTCCTGCCGGTTGCGGCAACCGGGCTGTTGCTCGCGATTATCGCGGGGACCTTGCTGTTCTCGGTCAGGGCAGTGGAGTACTGGCAAATCGCCTTCCTGCAAATCAAGATCACGCTGGTAATTGCCGGGACATTGTCGGCATTGCTGCTGTACCGGGCCTACGGCCTGTCGCTCGAGGGCGCGAGTGAATTGAAACTCAGGGTGCATGCCGTCCTGTCGACAGTGTGCTGGCTCGGTGCCCTGGTCTGCGGCCGCCTGATCGCCTTCGCGGATTAAAAGGAACCTACAGAATCAATCCCGGTCAGAATTGATTGATAACCCAACCAACAGGAGGAAGGAATGAATGTAAGCCTGTTTAGTCCGATCACTCTCGGCGACCTGGAGTTACCCAATCGTATGGTGATGGCACCCATGACCCGTAACCGTGCCAACCAGGACAATGCCCCTCACGATCTCAATGCCGAGTATTATGCACAACGCGCCACCGCCGGACTGATTATCACTGAAGCTTCGCAGGTTTCCGCAGACGGTGTCGGTTATCCCGCCACGCCGGGCATTTACAGCCCGGAGCAGGTTGAAGGCTGGCGCAAGGTCACCGAGGCAGTGCATGCCAAAGGTGGACATATATTCCTTCAGCTCTGGTATTGCGGCCGAATATCGCATCCTGATTTATTACCAAATAATGCCACCCCGGTGGCGCCCTCTGCGATTCAACCCGAAGGTGAAGCGTTTACCTTTGAAGGACTGAAACCTTTTATCACTCCCCGCGCCCTGGAAACCGACGAGATTCCTGGCATCGTGTCCCAGTATCGGCATGCCGCAGAAGCGGCAAAGCAGGCAGGCTTTGATGGCATTGAAGTCCATGCGGCCAATGGTTACCTGATTGACCAGTTTCTGCGTGATGGTTCAAATCATCGAACTGATGAATATGGCGGCAGTGTCGAAAACCGCATGCGCTTTTTAAACCAGGTGCTCGATGCTGTATCCGAGGTCTGGCCAAGCCAGCGCATCGGAATACGATTTACACCGGAAAACAGTTTTAACTCCATGTCGGATTCCGATCCGCAAAAGCATTTTGCTTATTTCATTGAACAGCTCAACGCACGCAAGCTGGCCTATTTGCATGTTCTGGAAGGTGACATGATGACCAAGCAGAGTCAGCTTGATTATCGTAGCCTGCGTGACAAGTTTGATGGCATTTACATCGCCAATAACGGTTATGACAAGGCACGCGCCGAACAAAGCCTGGCAAACGGTGATGCGGACATGATTGCCTTTGGCGTACCTTACCTGGCGAATCCCGACCTGGTATATCGGTTCAAGAACGACCTGCCGCTCAACGAAGCCGATCAAAACACCTTCTACGGTGGCGATGAACATGGTTATACCGATTACCCGTTTGCCGATGAAAAAGCGGCCAAACAGGCCTGAGCTGACAGGCTAAAAGAATGGAGGGTTGCTGTGACAACCGTGTGTAGTAAGTACTCACGGTTGTTCACTTAACTCCTGCGGCGCCTGGTTATCCGCCTTGTCCCTGCCACGTGCAAAAGCCGTACTGAAATAATATATATTAATTGCTTGACTAGAACGAATGTTCATTCTAATGTTCGAGCATGGCAGCTAACCTTGAAACCCGACGCCCCCGCGAGACCCCGGTCACCGAGCAGGTGATGGGGGCGGCATTGATCCTGTTTACCGAGCAGGGCTACTTCAATACCTCGATTCCGGACATCGTGAAGGCGTCGTCGGTCAGTACCGGTTCCATTTATCACTATTTCCGTGACAAGGAAGGGATTGCCCGCACGCTCTATGACACCCTGGTCGAGCGGATGGAGTCGAATTTCAGCGAGATTAATGCGGCCCACACCACGGCCCATGATCGCTGCCGGGCGGCGATCGCGCTGCTGTTTGAACTGACCGAGCAGGAGCCGGCAGTGATGCGGTTTATGCTGTTCTCCCGCCATAAGGAGTTCATACCGGACCAGAAACCGGTCTGTTCCTCGCGGCCTTTTGTGCAAATGCGCGAAATGGTGGCGAACGGGATGCAGAGCG
>JASFNY010000323.1:0-3027 GCA_050116795.1 Thiohalophilus sp. | reverse complement strand
ACCGCGAGATCTGGCCGAAAAGATTGTTGCCGCATTGCCGACCGATGCCGCGGTCAGCAAGGTCGAGATCGCCGGTCCCGGTTTTATCAATTTCTTTTTGAGCCAGGACGCCTTTCATGCGGTCGTCCCTCAAATTCTTGACGCCGGTGAGGCCTTCGGCCATTCCACCGTCGGCAATGACAAGCGGGTGCAAATCGAGTTTGTCTCGGCCAACCCGACCGGCCCGCTGCACGTGGGCCATGGCCGCGGTGCGGCCTACGGCGCGGCGGTGGCCGACCTGCTGGCCGCCGCCGGCTTCGATGTGCATCGCGAGTACTATGTCAACGATGCCGGCCGGCAGATGGACATCCTTGCCGCCAGTGTCTGGCTGCGTTACCTGGAGCTGGCAGGCGAGGAGCTGGAATTTCCGGCCAACGCCTACAAGGGCGACTACGTCTGGGACATTGCCGCCAAGCTGCACCGGGAAAATGGCGATAAATTCCGCCATGCCTGGAAAGTAATACGCCAGCCTCTGCCGGCTGATGAACCACAGGGTGGCGACAAGGAAGAATACATCGACGCGATCATTGCGCAGGCCAAACAGTATCTGGGCGATGAGGATTACCGTTTCGTATTCGATGCCGGTCTCAACTATATCCTCGAAGACATTCGTGACGACCTGGCCCAGTTCGGCATTGCCTACGAGGAATGGTTCTCGGAACGCTCCCTGACCCATAGCGGTGCCGTGCACAAAGCATTGCAACGCTTGCGGGACAGCGGCCACACCTATGAAAAGGAAGGAGCCCTCTGGTTCCGTTCTTCAGAGTTCGGCGACGAGAAGGACCGGGTGCTGGTACGCGACAACGGCCAGACCACTTACTTCGCCTCGGATATCGCCTATCACATGGACAAGCTCGAGCGTGGTTTCGATCGGGTCATCGATGTATGGGGCGCCGATCACCACGGTTATGTACCGCGCATCAAGGCCGCGCTGAAAGCACTGGGTGACGATCCCGACAAGCTTGACGTGCTACTGGTCCAGTTCGCCGTACTGTATCGCGGTGGCGAGAAGATCCAGATGTCGACCCGCTCCGGTGAATTTGTCACCCTGCGCCAGTTGCGCAAGGAAGTCGGCAGCGATGCGGCGCGTTTCTTTTATGTAATGCGCAAGTGTGAACAGCATATGGATTTCGATCTGGATCTGGCAAAGTCCCAGTCCAGGGACAACCCGATCTATTACATTCAATACGCCCATGCCCGGGTCTGCAGCGCACTGCGCAAGCTGGAAGAAAAGAACTGGCAATATGATCAGGCTATGGGCCTGCAGCAACTGGCGTTGCTTGATACCGATCATGAGCTCTCACTACTGACCAGCCTGTCTCGTTATCCGGAAGTGATCGAAACTGCAGCGCTCGCTCATGAACCCCATCAGCTGTTCCATTATCTGCGGGAACTGGCCAATGACTTTCATACTTATTATAACGAGCACAAGATACTGGTCGACGAACCGGAGCTGCGTAACGCACGTCTGGCCCTGAGCCTGGCTACTCGACAGGTTATTGCCAATGGCCTGGGACTGCTCGGCGTCTCGGCACCTGAATCTATGTGAGGATTGATGACAAACCGCGCGCTACTGTCCCCTTTGCGAGTTCAGTGATAGGCTATCGGCATGCCGCGCGACTACGCCAAGAGTCCCAAACCCAAACATCCTCATTCACTGCCCGGATGGCTGTGGATGCTGGGTGGTTTGTTTATCGGCTTGTTTATCGCCATGCTGGTCTATCTGACCAACAATACCGGCTCTGATCCTGACAAGGGTATCAGCGAGTCGGTCAATGAACTGATCGGCCATTTCAAAGACAACAGCAAAGATACGCGTGAAGTTAGTCGCGACACTGCAAAGGCACCTCCCCCGCCGGACAGTGATGAAGACAAGCCGCGTTTCGATTTCTATACCATCCTGCCAGAGCTTGAAGTGGTCATTCCCGATCATGATCTGTTTGGCAAGGATGACGGAAAGTCAGATTCCACGATCCAGGGTGATAGTCCAACCTCTTCTGGCGGCGACAGCAAGGTGCGTTACATGATACAGGCCGGCTCGTTCCGTAACCCGGCCCAGGCGGATCGACTCAAGGCGCAACTTGCCCTGCATGGCGTGGAAGCCACTATCCAGACCGTCACTATCAACAACAACGATACCTGGCATCGCGTACGCATCGGACCGATCAGCGATATCAACAAGCTGAATCGAACGCGCAAACGTCTGCAAGACAACGGCATCGCTACCATAGTGGTCAAGGAAAAGAGCTGACCACGTAATACAAGCCATGCCATACATACTGATCCTGCTGGTACTGCTTGGCCTGTTGTTCCTTCCCTCTCTCTGGGCACGCCAGACCTTCAAACGCTACAGCGATCCTCGCCAGGACATGCCGGGTACCGGGGGTGAACTGGCAAGGCATCTGCTCGATCGCTTTGGCATGCAGAGCTACGGTGTCGAGGTTGCAGAAGCTGAAGGTGATCATTTCGATCCGGTCAGTGAAACGGTCCGGCTCAGCAAGGACAACTACTCGGGCACATCACTCACCGCCGTCGCGGTGGCCGCTCATGAAGTGGGTCATGCCATTCAGCATCACCGCGGCGAACGCAAACTCAGGCTGCGCACCCGCCTCGCCCGGACTGCGCATACCGCCCAGCGGATCGGGGCGGCGACTATCCTGATCGCGCCGCTGGTTGCCCTGCTGTCACGCGCCCCTTCGGTGATTGCGATTCAACTGGTCTTCGGCCTGGGCAGTATGCTGCTGGCCACGCTGGTCCATCTGGTTACTCTGCCGGTGGAGTTCGATGCCAGTTTCGGCAAGGCCCTGCCGATCCTGAAGGAAGGTTATCTGCCCGAGCGGGATATTCCCAAGGTGAAACGCATCCTGCGTGCCGCGGCGTTTACTTACGTGGCCGCATCACTGTCCAGCCTGTTGAGCCTGGGACGCTGGATTGCCCTGTTAAGACGCTGATTGACCCGGATCAATCGGAGAACTGATCGCGCAGGAT
>JASFNY010000322.1:0-3030 GCA_050116795.1 Thiohalophilus sp. | reverse complement strand
CGAATTGATGTCGCTGCCACATGTCAACAATGTCGAGATTGAAGCCGGTAAGGCACACGACATGCTTGTCGAATTCGAAGAGAAGCATAATATTCCCATGAGCATTATCGATGTGCTGCATCATGAAGGACTGCATCCCGATATCACAGCCTGTTAAGCGTTGTAATTTCTATACGGCCAGATCATTTCCGGTAATTGTTTGAAGATGAAAGAAGAGACCATTGTTTATACAGGTGAGGGTCTGGCCCGCTATAACTTCGGAGTGGAGCATCCGTTCGGGCCCGCCCGACACGATGCTTTTCTCGCTCGTTTCAAACAAATGGAGCTGGATCGGCACACGGTGCATGGAGAACCGGTGAGTGCGGGACGCGAGGCGATCGAGCGCTTTCATATAGGTGGCTATGTCGAGGAAGTCATTATCGCCTCCGAGGAGGGCAGTGGTTATCTGGATCCCGATACGCCGGCAGTGCCGGGAATCTACGAGGCCGCGGCGACAGTAGTGGGTTCCGGTCTGAACGCGCTCGAAATAATCATGCAGGGAAAAGCGAGGAAAGCGTTTATCCCCATCGGTGGTCTGCATCACGCCTATCGTCACAAGGCCGCGGGTTTCTGCGTTTTCAACGATTGTGGTGTGGTAATTGAAACCCTGCGTGAAATCTATGGCATCAAGCGGGTTGCCTATATCGACATCGATGCCCATCACGGTGACGGAGTTTACTACAGCTTCGAATACGATCCCGACCTGTGCATTGTCGATGTGCATGAGGATGGCCGGCATCTCTATCCCGGCAGTGGTTTTGCCTGGGAGACGGGTAAGGACGCTGCCGAGGGTACCAAACTGAATATTCCCATGCCGATGCAGGCGGACGATGAGGCCTTCCTCGATATATGGCCGCACGCCGAGACCTTTATCGCGCAGGCGCGTCCGGAGTTCATCCTGTTGCAGTGCGGTGCCGACAGTCTCAAGGGTGATCCCATCACCCATCTGCACTACAGTGAAAAGACCCACGCGCATGTCACTCAACGCCTTTGCCAACTGGCTGATAAATACAGCGAAGGTCGGCTACTGGCCTGGGGCGGTGGAGGGTACAACTTGGACAACCTGGCGCGCGCCTGGACCGCGGTAGTCTCGGAAATGGTAAACTTCGAGGCATGATAGAACTGCAACATTGGAACGAGAGAGAAGATGGCCCCCTGAGTGAGACAGCCATGATCGACAAGCTCGAACGCCGGGGCTACTACGTCAACCGCTACGTCTATCCTCCCGGCACGATCTTTCCGCCACATACTCATGAGGTGGACAAGATCGACGGCGTCCTGAGTGGTCGCTTTCGGCTGGAGATGAAAGGGCGAAGCGTGGTTCTCGAGGCGGGTGACTGCCTTGCCGTGCCGCGGGGCGTAGTACACAGTGCCGAAGTTGTTGGCGACGAACCGGTTGTCAGTCTCGATGCAGTCAAATCCCGTTAACTCGCTTATATAAAGCATTATTAAATAAAAGCCGTAACATGCCTGATCTTTTTTCTATCACTGCGCCGTTGATGATTCGCACGCCAAATGGCGAAGAGAAGGTCATTGCTCACCACTTTGCGCACCCCAGGGGGCTACTCTATTTCGATCTCTACTGGCATCTCGGCCAGCCGGAGCAATTGACCCACGTCATTGAAGGCGAAGTAACAGGTGAAGGGCCCTGGAAGATCGGTGAGCATGTAATCAATGTACTGGGTTGTCACGGTACCAATTCCGAGCTGGCCATGCAGTTCGAGCAGTGGCAGACCTTTCTGCAACGGGCCGATGCGGACTATCCGCCTGAGCCACTGATAATTGCCATCGCGCGCAAGCTCGGGGCCAGCATCGACTAGCAGACCCCGGGCATGTAAATGAAATTCGTATGTTATAACGACTGGAGCGAGTTGCCAGAGAGTGCCAGTACGCTGTTTGCGCAGGAAGAAAAAAACAATATTTTTCTATCGCGGCCGTGGTTTGAGAGCCTGTCTGCAATTCCACTAGATGATGATCAGGCTTTAATGCTGCTCTGTGTGCTGGCAAAAGACAGAGTGCTCGCAATCCTGCCTCTTATCAAGAGCACGAATAATACCGCATATTCCCTGAAGCACCGATATACTCCGTTTTACAGTCTGCTGCTTACAGACGATCAGCAAGATGGCGCTCTCGCATGCCTGGCTCAGGGTTTGATGCAGATGCGGCTGGATGCATTGCTGTTAGAACCGCTTTCTGGCAATGACAGCAAGATAGGTAATTTGCAACGTGTTATGGAATCAGTCGGATTTATCTGTGATCGCACTTTTCGGCACTATAACTGGATTTACCGTGTGCAGGGCCGATCCTATGCGGAGTATATGGCAGATCGCCCGGCCAGGCTGCGTAATACCATCGTCCGCAAAAAACGTAAACTGGGACGTGAACACGGTTATGACATACGTCTGTTTACCGGAGACGAAGTGCCAAAGATAATGTCCGATTATTATGCGGTTTATGGTGCCAGCTGGAAGGCGAATGAACAGTATGCAGATTTTGTGGATGACATGGTGGCGGGCTTTTCGAAGTCGGGCTGGTCAAGACTTGCAGTTCTTTATATCAAGGATCGGCCCGCCGCTGCACAGCTCTGGTTCGTACATCACGGTAAAGCCAGCATATTCAGGCTGGCATATGATGAGACATGGCGCCATTATTCGCCGGGATCAATACTGACCAGTTTTTTAATGCAATACGTGATCGACGTGGACAAGGTGGAGGAGATCGATTTTTTGACGGGTAACGATGCTTACAAACAGGATTGGATGTCTGATCGCAGGGAACATTTTGCACTGAGTTGCGTAAAAAGTGACAAGCCGGCAGGCATGTACATTCAGTTTGTTGAATCACTGCAGCGTATATTCAAGGGAAACAAGCACAGAGAGACAATATAAGGTGAGATGGCTTGTATTTATGGCGTTGGTGCTGTATTCAGTCTGGTTGATATTCGACTATCAATATCATTTCATCGACTACGTTAATCTGGCCTTTCATGAG
>JASFNY010000321.1:0-3035 GCA_050116795.1 Thiohalophilus sp. | reverse complement strand
TCCGCCAGATTTCGATACTCCTTTCAGGCAGATCGACAACAGCAAATCCTGTATCGTGTTATCACACCAGCCCAAGAGTATCGAGCGTCTCAATGATGGTCAGCGTTGTGACCTGATGCTCAGCGGTCATACCCATGGTGGTCAGATTTTCCCATTCGGACTGCTGGTCATGGTGGATCAACCGTATATTGCCGGACTGCATCGGCACGATGCCGATAAACAAATCTTCGTCAGTCGCGGCGCCGGTTACTGGGGACCGCCACTGCGTATTCTGGCCCCCAGCGAGCTCAACCGGATCGTAATCCTTCCGGTTTAATCCACATAACTAGAAATTTTCGCGCTCGATCTCCAGGTAGGTCCGGTTGATATTCACTCCCATTAAACCGTCAAATTCCACCATCTTTTTCCATTCAGACAGATCCAGCGTTTTGCGGATCTCACTGTCCATCATGCCCTGGTTATAACCCGCCTCGATTCCGGTGTAGAGCCGGGCCATACGTCGATGCATCGCCTTGACGTCGGCCAGCATCATCAATGGCCCGTGGCCCGGAATGATAGTCTGGATATCCATATTGCCGATCTGTTCCAGGGTGTCTATCCAGTTACCCACATGCGCATCAACAAAACTGGGAATCATCTTTTTTACCAGAATGTCACCACTGACCAGTAATTTGTATTGCGGCAGATGAACCATCATATCACCCGCGGTATGGGAACCGGCTGGCACCCACAACTCCATGGTAATGCCCTGCAACTTGACCGGTGTACGTGAATCTGACGGATAAACCGAGCTGGCGGCTACCGGTCTGGTGTTTGGATATTGCGCACCGGTCATATTTTCGAGAGTCGCAATCCAGTCGTAGCCGCGCTGCCTGACAAGGTCGCGGCATTTCTCTGAACTGATTATTTCGGCGCCTGGAAATTCACTATTACCCAGTATGTGATCGCCATGGTGATGCGTATTGATTATGTGGGTGACCGGTTTATCGGTGATTCCGGCAATGATCTTCTTGATGTGTCTACCGATCTCATCGCTGAAGCCGGTATCGATCAATACCACTCCTCTGTCTCCAATCAATACCGCACTGTTCGCCATATAGCCGCGATTATCCTTTGAAGGAAAACCGACCGGAGCTATTAAGGCGTAAACCTGCTCATTAATTTTTTCGATTTTCGGTTGCGGTATGCGTGGTTCCGCCGAGGTGACAGTGACATACCCAAGAAATTGCAATACTGAAATTCCGATGAGGATCTTTCTGAAACCAGATAATTTGCAACCCATGATGATATTTCCCGATTCTGGCCCTTCTTGACACATTATTGATGGTTTCATGGCCGGCAGATTACCGGCTATTCAACTGGCAGATCAGACTGTACCGCAATAATGCTCAATCTGACAGGGGACGAGCCCGTCAATTACTCTTATAATGTGTGGATGAACTACCAGCCTGAAAATTCATGTTCGATTACCTGAAACAGAACGCGCTTTTCACTGCGCTGCAAGACTATCGACTCTCCGATTTGCGCGGCGATCTGCTGTCGGGGGTGACGGTGGGCATCGTGGCTGTGCCACTGGCCATGGCCCTGGCGATCGCCAGCGGGGTACCTCCCCAGTACGGACTGTATACCGCGATTGTTGCCGGTTTGATCATTGCCCTTACCGGCGGCTCACGCTTCAGCATCTCAGGGCCGACTGCGGCATTCGTGGTTATCCTGCTGCCCATTACCCACCAGTACGGGCTAGGTGGCCTGCTGCTGACCACTGTAATGGCCGGCATCATTCTTATTATTATGGGTGTGGCCCGAATGGGCCAGCTGATCCAATTCATTCCTTATCCGGTCACCATCGGCTTTACCGCCGGAATAGCAGTGGTCATCGCCAGTTTGCAGATCAAGGACTTCCTTGGTCTGACCACCGGTGAGTTGCCGCAACACTTCCTGGAAAAAATGAGCGTGTTGTTGCAGTCACTACCAACAACCAGCTGGTCTGATCTGTTTATCGGGCTCTTAACTTTGCTAATACTGATTTTCTGGTCACGCCTGAAAAGCCGAATCCCCGGACATCTGGTGGCGTTATTGATTGGCACTCTCGCAGCCTGGCTGCTCACTCAGATATGGCCATCGTTCACTGTCGCCACCATCAATTCACAATTTTCCTTTGTGCTCGATGGTGTAACACGAGAGGGAATACCGAATGCGCCACCATTACCGCTGCTTCCCTGGAACCTGCAAGATGCCAGCGGCAAACCAATCGGTCTCACCTGGCAGTTAATCCGCGAGTTACTACCCTCGGCCTTTACTGTAGCTATGCTCGGGGCAATCGAGTCATTGCTCTGCGCCGTAGTAGCCGACGGCCTGACCGGCACACGGCACAAGCCCAATACCGAGCTCATTGGCCAGGGCATAGGCAACTTAATTGCACCATTCTTCGGCAGTATTCCGGCCACCGCCGCAATAGCACGAACCGCCACCAACATCCGTGCTGGTGGACGCAGCCCTGTCGCCGCAGTGATCCACTCTCTGGTAATCCTGGTTATAGTGATTAGCCTGGCCGGACTGCTGGGTTATCTACCAATGGCCTCCCTGGCTGCCTTGCTGTTGGTGGTTGCCTGGAACATGAGTGAGGCACGACACTTTGTCCACATCCTACGGATTGCGCCGCGTTGTGACATTGTCGTGCTACTGACCTGTTTCAGCCTGACGGTGATATTTGATATGGTGATTGCCGTCAGCGCCGGCCTGGTACTCGCATCGATCCTGTTTATACGCCGCATCTCCATGTTGACCGGAACTGAACTGGTAAACCTGAAAGAACACGAGCATCTCGGCGATCTGCCGGAACAAGTTGCTGTCTATGATATCAATGGCGCGTTGTTCTTCGGTGCGGCCGAGAAGGCTATCAGTGCGTTACATCACGCCAATAGCAATGTAGAGATCGTCGTGCTCGATATGAGTGATGTACCAATGATTGATATGACTGGTATCGTCGCCCTGGAATCGCTGCTAAATAACCTGCATCAACAAAAAATCGCCGT
>JASFNY010000320.1:0-3036 GCA_050116795.1 Thiohalophilus sp. | reverse complement strand
CCGGATTGATCGATCCTCAATCAGACTATCGATTGCATCTTTGTTTTCTTTCGACCCATGCAGCTTATACAGGTTATGCCCCCCTGAGAAACAGTTCAGCCTTGCTGATGGGTATCCCGCGTTTGCGGGCTTCGCGTCAGGCCCCGAGTCGATCAGCGTTGAAGCTTGAAGAAGCGATATTGCGACTGATGTCAAAGGAAGAACGACAGGATTTGATGCAGTCAGGCATGCATGCGGTTGACCTGGGGGCCGCTCCCGGAGGCTGGACCTGGCAATTGGTACAACGGCATTTTTTCGTTGTGGCAGTAGATAACGGTCCTATGCAGCAGGAGTTACTGGAGTCCGGCCAGGTGGAACAGGTCCGGGAAGACGGGTTTCGCTATCAGCCATCAAGACCTGTGGACTGGATGGTCTGCGATATCGTCGATAAGCCAAAAAAAGTGACAGCGATGGTTATCCGCTGGCTGGTTAATGGCTGGTGCCGTCAAACCATATTTAATCTCAAGTTGCCAATGAAAAAACGTTACCAGGAATTGCAGCAATGCCTTGTTATCCTGCATGATGCCATGGCCGAAGCAGGTATAGCCGCCGAGATTCGTTGCAAGCAGCTTTATCATGATCGTGAAGAAGTGACGGTTTGTGTGATTCCAGCTGACAGATGAGTACCCAGTCAGCCTGGATATACCGGTTATTCTGTGTTCTCGTCTTCATCATCTGAAACAGGAACCGGTTTCTGGTCGGGGTAGGCAAAATACTGTCGGGGAGCGCTGGCATTATCTCCGGTATTGATATTGAGCCTACCGCGTTTCGGTTTCATGAGTATAATGTCACTCTTGACGGTAATATCGATATCATGATCAAGCAATACGCGACGATGACGTTCACACACCTCTTCAGATTCCCGCCGTAGCAATGCCAGTACATCCCGTCCCCGTAACCAGTTATAGGCCGTACGTCGGTAAGGGTAGGGGATATCCATAATCCGATTTATAAGGATTTCGATTTCGGTCGGATCGTCATTGGGCTGCATGCTGCTACAGAACTGAATGATGTACTGGTATTGTTCTGATGTATCCAGTTGCTGTATGTATTCCGCGGCTTCATCGGCCGTTGTATATCGCCTTGCCTGGCTGATTTTAACCAGCTGGTTCTCATAACCGAGAAAAATGTCCCGTTTAGCCAGGCGTGGCTGTTCCTTGCTGAGTTGCCGCTCAATGCGTATGACGAAATACTCATCAACTTGATTTTTTTCAGGTCCCGGTGTCATTTTTGTAGAATAACATGGACGCTGAAGCCGGAGGGAGTGGCTTGCTGAAATCGCCCTTATCACATAAAGTTAGTGGTAACTTTTAACTGACGGCGAATGTGGTGTTGAACCAGAAATCCCGTTATCTACCTTTCTCCAGACCGACATGGCCCGGGGCCCTCAAAGACGTGCTCATCTACGTTGCCTTTGGCCTGGCCTACTATCTGCTCGGCGAGGCAGGGCTCAGCATCGATACCGGCTACCCGGGAGTTACGCCCTTCTGGCCGGCATCTGGCCTGTCTCTGGCCGTCTTAATCATCTTCGGTCCGCGTTACTGGCCGGGCATTTTTATTGGTATCGGCCTGTTGGCTTATCAGCATGGAATTCCATCGATGGTGGCATTTCTGTCCGCCTGTGGTCAGGTCCTGGAAGGTCTTACCGGTTGGTTTTTTGTTACACGGTTTCGTATGCAGCTGAATTTTCGCCATGTCAGGGAAGTGATCCAGTTTGCTGCGATTGCCTTTATTGTTCCGATGATATCCAGCGTGTTCGGCAGCTTTGCAATGGTGGCCGCCAAGCTCGTCGAGTGGCAGGAGTTTATGGTCATCTGGAGCATGTGGTGGCTTGGGGATTCTGTCGGGATTTTACTTGTTGTGCCATTTATTCTTGTATGGCGAAACTTCTACTATTACTTCTTCAACGCATCACAAATAAAGCTGCATGATGTGCAAGTGATTGAAGATTGCCACTATATCTTTAAATCCGAACGTCTTGGTCAGTTTGTAATCTATGTGCTGTTGCTTGTCCTGGCTGCAGTTTATGGCTTTACCGGCTTTCATGAGCTGTCAATGGGTAAGCTAGGATTGTTCTATCTAATTCTTCCGCTGATGGTGTTTATTGCCATCAGTTTTGAACAGTTCGGGGTGACATTAGGTTCAATACTGGTAAGTCTCATACTTTTATATTCCTATGATTCAGCCTGGGTGAATACGCCATCCGATGCAATTATGGGACTCCTCGTTGTAGTGTTATTTATCAGTATCACTACAATTACTTCCGTGGTGGTCGCGTCGTTGTTCACAGAGCGGCGGCAGTCGGAAAAGGAACTGCGCGCTTCGCATAAACGATTGCAGGAGAGTGAGCTCCGATTGCGTCAGTTATCGGAGAATATCAATGAAGTTTTCTGGTTAACGGATGCCATGGATGACCACGTGATTTATGTCAGCCCATCAATAGAGGAAGTATGGGGACGTGAAGCATCTGATTTCTATAATAAGCCTGGCGGCTGGATGCAGTCGATTCATGAGGCTGATAAAAACCGTGTCAATAAGGAGTATGAAGAATTCAGAAAATCCGGAAAATTTGATACAGAATATCGACTGGTTCGTGCTGATGGAGAAGTGCGTTGGATTCATGACAAAGGTTTTCCTGTATATGACGAATCAGGAAATATTTACCGCCTGGCAGGTATAGCCGAGGATATTACCGATAAGAAAATAGCGGAAGAACAAAAAGACCAGCAGGAAGAGGAAAGGGCGAGATTGTCCAGATACATTTCTGTTGGTGAACTGGGTACCAGCCTGGCGCATGAGATAAACCAGCCGCTGACATCAATTATTTGTTATGCCCAGGGCGGACTTAATCGGGCAAGAGAGGGAAGACTCACTGATAAGGACGTTCAGGAGGTATTCAGCAGATTGAGCGAAGAGGCAGAGCGCGCAGGACGAATTATCAATAAATTGCGCGATTTTGTGAATCGTAAGGAAATCAAGTTCTCATCAGTAGATATT
>JASFNY010000319.1:0-3037 GCA_050116795.1 Thiohalophilus sp. | reverse complement strand
GGCGAGAACTTGCGTGGACCGCCCTTTTCATACGCCTCGTAGTTCTTCTCGATGGTACCCAGGCCTCCGATGCCCGAACCGATGGCGACACCGATACGTTCTGCATTGGCCTCGGTCACGTCCAGACCGCTGTCCTCTACTGCTTCAATGGCCGCGGCAATCCCGTAATGGATAAACGGGTCCATTTTGCGTGCGTCCTTGCTGGACATGATCGTGCTGACATCAAAACCCCGCACTGAACCACCAAAACGAACGGCAAACTCGGAAACATCAAAATGTTCGATCGGGCCGATGCCGCTTTTACCGGCGAGAATATTATCCCAGGCTGTTTTGACGTTGTTACCGACGGGGGACAACATGCCCATGCCGGTGACAACAACACGACGTTTTGACACGGTGAGTCCTCTTACCAGTTGTGACTACGACTACAGGTTGCAATCCGGAAATAAGCAAAAGGCCGCACACACAATTTATCGTGGTGCGGCCCGCAAAAACGCTTAGCAGGTCGATTACTTGACGTTCGCGTTTATGTAGTCGATTGCTTGCTGAACGGTGGTAATCTTTTCGGCGTCTTCATCCGGAATTTCGGTTTCAAACTCTTCTTCCAGAGCCATCACCAATTCTACGGTATCCAGTGAATCTGCGCCCAGGTCGTCAACGAAGGAAGCTTCCTTGGTCACTTCATCCGCTTTAACGCCCAACTGTTCAACAACGATTTTTTCTACGCGTTCTTCAACACTGCTCATGTGTTTTGATCCTCTTGATGTTTAAAACTTTCAGCCCTGAGCGCTGTGTGCGGCCGCTATTGTAAGTGAAATCAGGGTCAATATGCCACATTCCTTAACGTTAAACACGCCGCACTTTTGCACTCATATTATTTTATTAAATTCATATACTTAGCCTGTTATCAGGCCATGTACATCCCGCCGTTGACATGTAGTGTCTCGCCGGTGATGTAGGCAGCGCCGGGCGAAGCCAGGAAGGCCACCGCCTGGGCAATCTCGGCCGGGTCCCCGAGCCGGGCCAGTGGAATCTGTCCCAACAGCGCGTCACGCTGGGCTTCAGGCAGGGCGCGGGTCATATCGGTGTCGATAAAACCGGGCGCAACCACGTTGACAGTGATACCGCGTGACCCGACTTCCCGGGCCAGGGACTTGCTGAAACCGATGACGCCGGCCTTGGCGGCGGCATAATTTGTCTGACCGGCATTTCCAGAGACTCCCACAACCGAGGCAATGCTGATAATCCGGCCCTTCCTGGCTTTGGTCATGGGGCGCAGGCAGGCCTTGGTAAGGCGATAAATAGAACTCAAGTTGGTATTGATGATCGCCTCCCATTCCTCGTCCTTCATGCGCATCAACAGATTGTCACGGGTGATCCCGGCGTTGTTGATCAGGATACTGGGGGCACCATAGCTCTCCTCCACCTGCTTGACCGCGGCCTCGATACTGCTCGATTCGGTGACATCCATCATCACACCCTTGCCATCGATGCCGGCTTCTTTCAGATAGGCGCTAATCTTTTCCGCACCACTGTCCGAAGTGGCAGTACCGACCACTTTCGCACCCTGTCGCCCCAGTTCAAGGGCAATCTCCTTACCAATGCCACGGCTGGCACCTGAGACAAAGGCAATTTCATTTTCGAGTGACATAAAATTCTCCTTATTGACCGAGCGCGGCATTCAGCGAGGCAGGATCAAACACCGCCTCGGCCGCCATGGTTTTATCAATACGTTTGTTCAGGCCGACCAGCACTTTGCCGGGACCACATTCGATCAGGCGATCGACGCCATCGGTCGCCATTTTCTGTATCGTTTCGACCCAGCGTACCGGATTGTAAAGCTGTCGAACCAACGCATCACGAATTGCCGCCGGATCGTCGGGACTCGCCACGTCGACATTGTTGATCACCGGGATTTGCGGGGCCTGCACATCGATGCCGGACAATACCTCGGCCAGCTTGTCAGCGGCCGGCTGCATCAGACTGCAGTGGGACGGAACACTGACCGGCAAGACCAGGGCACGCTTGGCACCACGTTCCTTGGCCAGGCCAACCAGGCGTTCAATCGCCCCCTTGTTCCCCGCGGCCACCACCTGGCCCGGTGAATTAAAGTTGACCGGCGAGAGGACTTCGCCTTCGGCGGCATCCTCGCAGGCCTGGCGAACTGCATCGTCTTCCAGTCCGAGAATCGCCGCCATGGCCCCTTCCCCGGCCGGCACTGCTTCTTGCATCAGGCGGCCTCGTTCGGCCACCAGGCCGATCGCGTCGGCGAAATCGAGACTGCCGGCACACACCAGCGCGGTATATTCGCCCAGGCTGTGCCCTGCCATCATGGCCGGTGCGTTGCCGCCTTTATCCTGCCATACGCGCCAGGTGGCCACACCGGCGGCCAGCATTGCTGGCTGGGTCACATCGGTGCTGTTCAGTTTCTCGGCCGGACCTTCCTGAACGATTTGCCACAGGTCATAACCCAACCTGTCTGAGGCCTGTTTGAAGGTTTCGCCAACGATGGAATAGTTGTCAGCCAGATCCAGCAGCATGCCCTGTGACTGGGAACCCTGACCTGGAAAAACAAACGCTAATGACATCACTTGCCTCTTGATTCAAATTGGAATTAATACCCGCAGGTATAAATGAGAAATGTAACTAAAATTATATTCCGACTTAAAAAGTCAGCAGCGCCGAGCCCCAGGTGAAACCACCGCCGAAGGCTTCCATCAGGACCATGTCACCTTTTTTTATGCGGCCGTCGCGTACGGCAATATCAAACGCCAGTGGAATCGAGGCGGCAGAGGTATTGCCGTGTTCATCCACGGTCACCACCACGTTGTCCATCGACATGTCCAGCTTGCGGGCGGTTGCGGCAATGATTCGAATATTGGCCTGGTGCGGGACCAGCCAGTCAATCATCGACTTGTCCATATTGTTGGCCGCCAGGGTCTCATCCACGATTCGACCCAGTGTATTGACAGCAACCTTGAAGACCTCGTTGCCTTTCATCTGGATCCGGGCCTTGCCATCCTTGAAGTCCTGTGGA
>JASFNY010000318.1:0-3046 GCA_050116795.1 Thiohalophilus sp. | reverse complement strand
TCCGGTGTAGACCCGAATATTGATGATTGATTAATATGAGATTAGCCATCCTGGCCTGCCGTATGGCTGGATAAAATTAGAGAAATATATAAAGCTACATGACTCATAAAACCAAAATGACCTTGATAAGAATAGTGCTGATACTATTTGTTTATGGTTTCTTCAACCCTCGTGTCATAGCTGAGATTGAAGGCATTACGGATTACAAGCTTGGCGATAAATTAGATACTTCCAATGTGATTAATATTGAAAAATCTGATGACGGAACAAAGATATATATTGTCAAACCCGTAAGCAATGATACTCTGATGTCTCGATTGGCTATACAGATAACAAGCAAAGGAATAATACACCGAATCACTGCTGACTCTTCCGTGATTTCCAGTGCGGAGTGTTACACGAGGATTAATAATCTGCGTAAATCTACCGAACGTGATCATCCAGATCTGGGCTATTATGCAATGGACCAGAGTGAGCTGTTTTACCAGGGCGATCGGACCTATACGCTTGAATGCATAAAATCAGAAAATGGCTCTCGTCTTCGCCAGGAATATTCCGATGATAAACTTGCCGGCCTTATCGGCCGGTGACGCCGATGATGGTGACTACCGGACAGGCGGAACTGTCACTCTCAGTTACCGTAACATCAAACCAACAGGACTCTGGTATCCGATAAAATAACGGGATTAAAGAAGGCTAAACCAAATGGCTTACCCTTGAATATTCCCTGTGTTAAGTAAAGGTTTTATAGGATTATTTTTTTACGCTTGGTTGCAAATGATGCATATATAAGAGATTCTTGCTTAACAATTAAACAAGGTCCTTTTAAGACCACACTTTTTATAATAATAATTAGAACCTGATCTTTAGCCTGGAATACAGAAAGGTATTATTGAATAACTTTAGCGTATATATAATTCCGTTGGAGTTTTCTTATACAGGATGCACATGAATTATCTCCCCCGTCTTATCCCGACGCTATTTATTGTTTATTGTTTCCTGGGTATGAACATCTCAATGGCCCAGGAAACTGAGTTATCGCCGATTCCAACTCAAGTACTTGATCATGCCCCACAAGTTCAAGCACAGGAACAAGACTCACAGATAACGCAGGATCCCTGGAAGGCTTTTATTCCTCCGCCTGATGACGCATTTGACTGGATACAACTCGTTTCCGGCGAATGGCTGAAAGGAGAAATAAAAGCAATGTACAACTACGAACTCGAATTTAAGAGTGATGAGCTCGACCTGTTGAAACTTGACTGGGATGATGTTCGACAAATCCGTTCGGGTGACTATCAAAGCCTGTATATCGAGCAGGGTAACAAAAAAGGCCGCCCCATCACCGTCGTTGGCATCGTCGAAATGGTCTATGATAAAGTTTCTGTCACAGCTAATGGCAACACGCAAACATTTAACCGTAATGATATTATATCAATTGCCGAGGGTTCTGATAAAGAAATAAACTTGTGGTCTGGGGAGCTTAGCCTTGGAGCCAATGCCCGTAGCGGTAACACGAAGCTGGTTGATATAAATATCATTGCTGATGCCAAGCGACGCTCTGCTAAATCACGTTATTCTCTTCAATATTTCGCTAATTATGCTCGCACGCAGGGTGTTGATACTTCCAATAACCAGCGCGTAACTACTTTCTTTGATTTATTCACTTCAAGTCGCTTCTTCTGGCGAACATTTGACGCTGAGTTTTATCGCGATACTTTCAAAAATATTGACCGTCAAATTTCAATTGGAACGGGTTTTGGTTTTGAATTGGTGAGAACATCTAAAACCGAATGGTCTGTTATTGGCGGTGTAGGTGCTCTACGTAAGCGCTATGTCTCCGTTTTACCAGGCCAGGATCCTGAAATCTCTTCTCCGGTTCTGAGTCTCGGGACAAGACTAGACACTGATATAACAAAACGAATTGAATATTTATTTGACTACAATGCCCAGATTTCTAATGACAAGGCCGGGCGTTATACTCATCATATGATCTCCACTCTCTCGACGGATTTGAATTCCTATCTTGATTTGGATATCTCATTGGTATGGGACAGGATCAATAAACCACAGGAAAGGGATGATGGAACTATCCCCTATAAGAATGACTACCAACTTATTGTTGGCGTCTCTTATGAATTATAACGAAGCATTGTTTACTTATTGGATTGGGAATAATCACGACACCAAGTATGACGCAGAACTCTAACATTCAGTATTACTCTGATGATCTCAAGTAACGCTTGGTCATTTCGTATAGTTTATCCCTAAATATCGGTTTAGTTAGATAATCGTTACTGCCTGCTTCTTCACAACGTTTACGATCCTCGGACGTTGCATTGGCTGTCAACATGACAACCGGTCCGCTATAGTCTTTAGAACGCAGGGTCTCGAGTGCAGACAGTCCAGACATCACCGGCATCTGCATATCCATGTAAATTAAATCATATGGATATTGCTCTGCAAGATTGACTGCTACTGCACCATTCTCAGCAATAGTCACCGATGCGCCCATCCTCTCCAGAAAAGTCTGGATAAGACGCTGGTTCATATGATTGTCTTCGACCACCAGCACTTCACCAGATAAACTACCTGTAGTAGTAATTTTTTGCCGATCATCAGTCAGCAAACTAAATTCTTCAATACTTTCCACGAAGCGGGTAGTTGAAATACCGGCCTGAGACTCCAATATATTTAATGTGAAGGCAGAACCATATCCTGGTGTACTTTCGGCAGTCAGTTCACTATTTAATAGCTCTGATAATTTCTTGGCCAGAAAGAGCCCTAACCCGGTACCACCGAAACGCCTTGATATGCTGGTATCAGCTTGTTTAAATGGCCTGAACAGTTTTTGTATCTGCTTGTAGGTCATTCCAATTCCTGTATCTTTTATGGTACAGGTCAGAATATCCTGATCGACATTATATTTAAGAAAAATGTTAACTGAACCGACATCAGTAAATTTGATCGCGTTACTACACAAATTCAGAAGAATCTGCTTCAGACGTAATGGATCAGTCATGATTTTTTCAGGTAGCGGAAACTC
>JASFNY010000317.1:0-3046 GCA_050116795.1 Thiohalophilus sp. | reverse complement strand
CACAAGCTGTCCGAGAAAGAGTTGCTTGAGACAACAAAAAATGTGGATCTGGTTGTCGACGCCACGGACAATTTTGAAACCCGCTTTACAATCAATCGTGTCTGCGTCGAAACCGGGACACCTCTGATCTCCGGTGCTGCTATCCGCATGGAGGGCCAGGTCAGTGTTTTTATGAACCGTCCCGGCAGCCCGTGTTATCGTTGTTTGTACCGCGAGGAAGGTGAACTGGATACCAGTTGCAGTGAAAATGGTGTGCTGGCCCCGGTGGTCGGCATTATCGGCAGCATCCAGGCCACTGAAGCCATCAAGATACTGCTTAATATCGGCTCAACGCTGGACGGCAAACTTTTACTTCTCGATGCCCTGCACATGGAGTGGCGTACCATGACCCTCAAACAGGACAGTGAATGCCCGGTCTGTGGCGCTACTGTCTGATTAGAGGTTAATGCCGGGTATCCGGTGTCCGGTAGGTGACTTCCGTCGCGAAGAGCTGTTCGGCATCAACCGCGTCAAACAAGTATTGCTGGTTACAGAATTCGCAGGTCACCTCGATAATCTGCTCTTCTTCCAGAATATTATGTATCTCGTCGATTCCCAGCTGGCGCAACATGTTGGCCACCCGTGTCTTACTGCACGAGCAACGAAAACAGACCGGTTCCGCCTCAAATACCCGTACGTCTTCCTCGTGATAAAGTCGACGAATCACCAGTTGCGCGTCCAGGTTCAGCAACTCTTTGCTGGTAATCGTGGCAGAGAGCTGTTCCACCCGGTTCCACCCTTCTTGTTCTTCCGCGCTCTGGTTTGCCGGCAGTTTCTGGATTAACAGTCCGGCCGTGCGCGTTTCGCTGACTGCCAACCAGATCCGCGTATCGAGCTGCTCCGAGCGACACAGATAGTCATCGATTGCTTCGGCCAGGGTATTGCCGCTCAACTCGACAATACTTTGATAGCGTTCACTGCTGTCCCGAGGTTCCAGGGTAATGGCCAGGCGGCCGTCACCGATCAGTTCTGGCAGAGTCCCCGGCTGAATGTCCTCAGCGTAGTGGGCCATTCCGCGCAGGTTCTTGTCGTGGGTACATTCGACAACCAGGAATGGAACGGGGCCGTTCCCCTGAATTTGCATGGTCAGCCTGCTTTTGTGCTTGAGTGTGGCGGACAACAGAACCGAGGCGGTCATTACCTCGCCAAGCAGGCGCAATACCGGTTCGGGATAGTCATGCTTTTCCTGAAGAGCCTTCCAGGTAGCATCCAGTTGCACCAGGTCGCCGCGAATGGCGAGCTCTTCAAATAAAAAGCGTTGTAAGGTGTCACTCATAGATACAACTGATCTTGTCGCAAGCGATGCCCGGGACCGTGATTACTTGTTGAGTTTGTCTTTCAGCATCTGGTTGAGCTGGGCCGGATTACCCTTGCCCCTGGTGGCTTTCATGCATTGTCCGACGAAAAAGCCCAGCACTTTATCCTTGCCTGCCCTGTACTGCTCCACCTGCTCTGGATTATCGGCAATAACCTTGTCGACGATCGCTTCCAGTTCGCCGCTGTCGGTAATCTGCTTGAGCCCTTTCTTCTCGATAATAGCATCGGCATCACCCTCACCGTTCCACATTGCCTCGAAGACGTCCTTGGCAATTTTGCCGGAGATGGTATTGTCCTTGATGCGCTGGATTATCCCGGCCAGCATCTCGGCACTGACCGGACTGTCGGCGATCTCCCTGTCTTCCCTGTTAAGGTATCCGGACAATTCACCGATGACCCAGTTGGCCGACAACTTGGCTTCATTTGAATGTTTGGCCACTTTTTCAAAATAATCGGCCATCTCCCGGCTGGAAGTCAGGATCACGGCATCCTCTTCCTTCAAGTCATAATCACTGACAAAGCGATCTTTTTTCGCCTCGGGCAGTTCCGGCAGAGTTTCACGAATACGTTCTATATGCTCGTTGCTGATTTCCACTGGCAACAGATCCGGATCCGGGAAGTAACGATAGTCCATTGCCTCTTCCTTGGAGCGCATGGATCGGGTCTCATCACGGTCCGCATCGTACAGCCTTGTTTCCTGCACCACCTCACCGCCGGCTTCCAGTAAATCAATCTGGCGTTCCACCTCGAAATTGATGGCCCGCTCCACGAAACGGAATGAATTGATGTTTTTCAATTCGGCACGGGTACCGAACTCGGCCTGCCCTTTGGGTCGCACGGAAACGTTGGCATCACAGCGGAATGAACCTTCCTGCATGTTCCCGTCGCTGATACCCAGGTAACGCACCAGGGCATGGATTTTTTTCATATAGGCTACCGCTTCGACGGCCGATCGCATGTCCGGTTCGGAAACGATCTCGAGCAATGGAGTCCCGGCACGATTAAGGTCGATCCCGGTCATGCCGTGATAATCCTCGTGCAGAGACTTGCCGGCATCTTCTTCCAGGTGGGCACGGGTGACTCCGATCGTTTTCTCGCTACCGTCATCCAGACGAATGGTCACTGTGCCATGTTCGACAATCGGCAGTTCGTACTGGCTGATCTGGTAACCTTTTGGCAGATCGGGGTAGAAATAGTTCTTACGGGCAAATACCGAACGCGGCGCGATCTGCGCATCGATGGCCAGACCAAAACAGATCGCCATGTTGACGACTTCTTTATTCAAAACCGGCAACACACCGGGCAGCCCCAGATCTACCGCGCAGGCCTGGGTATTGGGCGGAGCCCCGTAGGCAGTGGAGGCGCCGGAGAAGATCTTGCTCTGCGTCGCCAGCTGGGTATGGATCTCAAGACCGATGACTGTTTCCCAACTCATTACTTATACGCCTCGTACTTTTAACGCAGAGACGCAGAGGCGCGGAGAACGCAGAGGTTTAAACATTATTTGTCTTTGCGTCCTTTGCGCCTTTGCGCCTTTGCGTTGGGTTTTCATGTTTATTCAAATCCCCTGGGGGTTTGAGCATGCCAGTCGGTGACCTGCTGGTAGCGGTGGGCCACATTCAGCAGCCGGGCCTCATCGAAATAGTTACCGATGATCTGCAGACCGACCGGCAGGTCATTCACGAAACCG
>JASFNY010000316.1:0-3051 GCA_050116795.1 Thiohalophilus sp. | reverse complement strand
TCGCAATCACATCCTCTCCTCGGTCTGGGGTTATGATTCCGACCTCAATACCCGTACGGTCGACACTCACATGAGCCGGATCCGCAAGAAACTGGAGCTGTTTCCCGAAAACGGCTGGCGGCTCACCTCCATCTATCACCAGGGTTATCGCCTGGAGCAAATCAATCCGGACGAAGAAAGCTATTCCCACGAGAGTGAGATGCCAGGCCACAAGGAGCACTCGTAACAGCGGCTCCACGTGTCTCTTGCGTTGTCACTATTCACCGAGAAATAATCAGGTTATTGGCTTCAGGGCGCCAGGTGATTCGCCATCCGGGACCGGAGTAACTCCGGACTGACCACGCGGCCTTGCCTGACATCCCTATCTAAATCGGCGGTACATGCAATAACTTGTCAGATTTTCACCAGCATCAAGTATAATGCGCAACTTTTGCCGTCCCGCTGGAGAATACTGTGATCGAGAACTTGCGCAATATCGCCATCATCGCCCATGTCGACCATGGCAAGACCACCCTGGTGGACAAGCTGCTGGCCCAGTCCGGCACCCTGGAAAGCCGTGGTGAGCTGCAGGAACGGATCATGGATTCCAATGATCTGGAAAAGGAACGGGGTATCACCATTCTGGCCAAGAATACCGCCATTAAATGGGGGGATTACCGGATCAACATCGTCGATACCCCGGGACATGCCGATTTTGGCGGGGAGGTCGAGCGGGTATTGTCGATGGTGGATTCGGTATTGTTGCTGGTAGATGCGGTGGACGGCCCAATGCCCCAGACCCGGTTTGTGACCCAGAAAGCCCTGGCACGGGGCCTCAAGCCGATTGTGGTGATCAACAAGATCGATCGGCCGGGCGCACGCCCCGACTGGGTGCTGGATCAGACCTTCGACCTGTTTGATCGGCTCGGCGCCAGTGACGAGCAGCTCGATTTTCCGGTGGTGTATGCTTCCGCGCTCAATGGCTATGCCGGGCTGGAAGCCGAGGTGCGTGAAGGTGACATGACGCCGCTGTTCCAGACGATTGTGGACAGGGTCAGTCCGCCGGATGTCGATCCGGACGGACCGTTACAGATGCAGATCAGCCAGCTGGATTACAGCAGCTATGTCGGGGTAATCGGTATCGGCCGAATCACCCGCGGCCGGCTGCGGACCAACACCAACGTGGTCATCATCAATCGTGAGGGTAAGCAGCGCAATGGCCGGGTGCAGCAGGTACTGGGCTTTCTGGGGCTGGAGCGGCATGAAGTTGCCGAGGCACAGGCCGGTGATATCGTGGCGATTACCGGGATCGACGGGCTGAACATATCCGACACCCTTTGCGATCCGGCCAATGTCGAGGCGCTGCCGCCACTGCTGGTGGATGAGCCGACCGTGAGCGTAATGTTCGTGGTGAATAACTCCCCGTTTGCCGGCCAGGACGGCAAGTTCGTCACCTCGCGCCAGATTCAGGAGCGACTGGAACGGGAACTGATACATAACGTGGCACTGCGGGTCGAGCCGACCGAGGACCCGGACAAATTCCGCGTCTCCGGCCGCGGTGAGTTGCACCTGTCAATCCTGATCGAGAACATGCGCCGCGAGGGGTATGAACTGGGGGTGTCCCGTCCCGAGGTCATCTTCCGTGAAGTCGATGGTCAGCGACAGGAGCCCTATGAACAGCTCACCGTCGACGTGGAAGAGCAGCACCAGGGCGGCGTGATGGAAAAACTCGGCCAGCGTGGTGCCGAACTCAAGGACATGGTGCCGGACGGCAAGGGCCGGGTCCGGCTGGACTTTATTATTCCATCACGTGGCCTGATCGGTTTTCGCACCGAGTTTCTTACAGCCACCCAGGGTACCGGGCTGTTGTACAGCGTGTTCGATCACTATGGTCCGGTCAAAAGCGGGGACTACGGGCAGCGCATCAACGGGGTGCTGATCTCCAATGCCCAGGGCAAGGCACTGGCCTATGCCCTGTTCAATCTGCAGGAACGCGGCCGCCTGTTTATCGGCCACGGCACCGAAGTTTACGAAGGCATGGTTATCGGTATTCATTCGCGCAGCAATGATCTGGTGGTTAACCCGCTCAAGGCCAAGCAATTGACCAATATCCGCGCCGCCGGATCGGACGAAAACATCCTGCTGACTCCGCCGATTAAAATGAGCCTGGAGCAGGCGCTCGAGTTCATCGATGATGATGAGCTGGTGGAAGTGACACCGCACTATATCCGTCTGCGGAAAAAGTTCCTTAAGGAACATGAGCGTAAAAAAGCCGCACGCACCGGCTGATACCTGATTTCCTGTTACTGGCTGTATGGGTAACGGTTATTCCCGGGATAACCGTTTTACCCGGTTGCTGTCTTGGCTCGGCCTGTTGAAGTCTTTATGATGGTGGTTGACACCATAAAGAATTACAAGGAGGAAGGTCATGATCGGGAAAAAGAACATCGTATTCGGTTTCATCTATCTGGTCTTCACCGCAGCGCTCGGGCCGGTCATGGTCGGCATGTATGATGATTTTGGTGCGGCGGCGCTGGAAAAACAGGCTGCCGTCGGTCGGCTGCAGCAATTGAAGACCAATAATTTCGAGGAAATGCTGGAGCCACTGGACGGCAAGCAGATTGCCATGGCCAACACCGGCGGGATCCTGGCGATTAATAAAATGAACAATATCGAAATGAGCATCGACGCGATCAAGGGTGGTCCCCATACCCATGGTAATCTGGAGTCGTTACTTAACATTGCTGTCGGCGTGGTGCTGTCATTTCTGGCGATCAATGTCCTGTTCAAGCAGGTCATCAGCTGGGTGTTCATTCTGGGGGCGCTGCTGCATTCCGGAATGCTATATCTCAACCGGGTATTTGAAATTGGCTGGGCGGGCTGGTTACTGGAAACCGGGGCCGGACCTGTGCTAATCCTGGCCGGCCTGGCGCTGATGGGTATTGCCACCGCCATGGGTTTCAAGGGGCAACTGGTCCGGGATAAATAAGGTTTTTTGTGGAAACCCTCTATCCTGCTATCAAGCCCTATGTAAGCCACAGTATTGCGGTGCAGAAACCGCATGTACTGCAC
>JASFNY010000315.1:0-3060 GCA_050116795.1 Thiohalophilus sp. | reverse complement strand
GCGTTTCATACTTTGTTCCTGTATTCTGTATTTATAGTTGCTTTGATGTTCTTCTCACTAAACTATCTAACGCTCCTGACCCTTGTCCGTCAACCTTGTCACGTTTTATGAGCAAAAATATTTCTCACCTGCCTGTCTGGATTAACTGGATTGCCCAGGATGCCAACGGCAACTGGTGGGGTTACAGCGCCGAGCCACATCAGCATGATCAGGGCTGGTATGAAAACGAAGTTGGTGACTGCATGCTGTTACAGCGTGATCAGCCCAATCCCGACTGGCGCCTTAGCTTGCAGAAGGTTAGTGCGGCAGCTCAGCAGGAGAAATAAGACAACTATTGTCGTTGACAATTATTTTCGACGGGTAACAAAGCGGCGCAACCGCTTGCGCTTCGCCTGCTGACGGGGAGTCAGCTTGTTCTTCTTGCCGGCAAAGGGATTCTCCCCGCTGCGGAACTCCACCTGAACCGGAGTCCCTTCCAGGCCCAGATGTTTCTGAAAACCATTAATCAAATAGCGCCGGTAACTGTCTGGGACAGACGCGGTCTGGTTACCATGAACAACGATCACCGGCGGATTCTGACCACCCTGATGGGCAAAGCGCAGCTTGATACGCCGTCCTCGCACCAACGGCGGCGGATGCGCCTCGACCAGATCGTGTAACAGACGGGTCAGACTGGACGTGGACAGGGTTCGGGTCGCCGATTCATAGGCAGTTACAATGGATTCGAACAGATGCCCGACATTGGTCCCGTGTAACGCTGAAATAAAATGCACTTCGGCAAAACCGAGAAACGGCAGCTTGGCATCCAGTTCACGTCGTATCCAGTCCCGTTGATCCTGTTCCAGTCCGTCCCACTTGTTAACCGCGAGCACCAGCGCGCGACCGCTTTCGAGCACAAAACCGAGCAGGCTTGCGTCCTGCTCGCTGATGCCCTGATGCGCGTCCAGTAGCATCAACACCACATGGGCGTCCTTGACGGCCTGCAGTGTCTTGATCACGCTGAATTTCTCGATGGCCTCCCTGACCCGGCTGCGACGTCGCACACCGGCGGTATCGATCAGCACGTAATGCTGACCGTCACGTTCGAAGGGAAGATAAATACTATCCCGTGTAGTGCCCGGCATGTCGTAGGCGAGGACCCGCTCTTCACCGAGGATTCGATTCACCAGGGTGGATTTACCGACATTCGGTCGACCGATAATCGCCACTTTGATTCCGGCCGGGGCCTCCGGTTCAGTTTCACCAGCGGGCAATGTACCGAGCACCTCGTCCATCAGCGCCTTGATGCCGCGTCCCTGACTGGCCGCGATAGCATGAGGCTCACCCAGACCTATGGCATAAAATTCAGCCGTCGCCATCGATGCCTCCATGCCATCGACCTTGTTAACCACCAGAAAGACCGGTTTGCCAGTTTCGCGCAGTCGTGTGGCGATCTGATGGTCATCGGGCATCAGCCCGGCCTGGGCATCGACCAGGAACAGCACCACGTCGGCCTGTTCCACCGCCAGCCAGGCCTGGGTGGCCATCAGTGTGTCGAGTGCCTCGTCCTCGCCGCTCAGACCGCCGGTATCCACCACCAGATAGGGTATCTCGCCAAGCTTGCCTTCACCGAACTGCCGATCCCGTGTCAGGCCGGGCTGATCGGCCACCAGTGCATCCCGTGATCGTGTCAAACGGTTGAACAGGGTGGATTTGCCAACATTGGGACGCCCGACAAGGGCTATGACAGGTTGCATGATGATTCGTGCTCAGGCTGGACGGGAGTTCGCACTCTGCGACTATTCTATCCGTCGATAGGCCGCCAGATAACCATGACGATCGACCGCAATGACACGTTCGTCGACCACCAATGGCTGTGACAAAACGTTGTTCTCTTTGCGGAACTCCGGGTCGTATCCGTCATATTCATCGGTAAAAAGGTAAAACGCTGCATTGAGTCGTTTACGACCCTCGATTTTGCCGCTCTCTCGCGACAACCAGTGCAGGTAACCATCGTAATCTGCCACGATGACATAAGGGCCATCCAGTTGCGGCCGCGTGAGTGCACGTCGCAATAATTTGTCCTGGCGCCACAGGGTTGCCCCGCTACGCCGGTTAAGCGCCAGTACCTGGCCCTCGCTGTCGCTCAGATAGATGCGGTAATTATCAACGACCATACCGGTGTACGAGGACATTTCCCGTGCCCAGATAATGCGACCGGAACCGATATCGACGGCAGCCAGACGTCCCTGATAGGTCACCACATACACGACATTCCCGACCGCCACCGGACTCGCATCAATATCGATCATCCGTTCCAGTTCGGTCTTGCCGGTCGGTTGACTGATGGCCGTTTCCCAGAATACCGAACCATTGTTGAGTACCACCGCACTGAGGCGACCGTTGTCGGAACCGGCGATAACCAGATCGTTAACAATTATGGGGGCGCTGTTTCCGCGCAGGGTCAGGGCCGGTACATTCCGGTCATAGACCCAGCGACGTTCACCGGTCTCGGCATCCATGGCGAACAATTTGCCATCATTAGTGCGCACAACCACCATACCCTGGGCCGCCGCCGGACGCGCGATAACTTCGCTGGAAACATCGCTACGCCAGATCAACTTGCCATCGCTGGCCCTCAGCGCCACGACTTCGCCCTGCCGAGTACCCAGGTAAAGTCGCCCGTTGAAATAGACTGCCCCGGTGGACAACTCCAGATCCGTCTGGCGTTCCCAGCGGGAATGGCCATTAGCGAGATCAAATGCCTTGATATAGCCCTGGTAATCGGCCACGTAACCGGTATCACCGTGATGCAGGACCGGCATTTGCAGAAACAGATCACCGGCGCCACTGCCCGCCTGACTCGACCAGAGGGTCTCGATTCGAATCGTGCTGTCGATCGCGGTCAGTTCATTTGGCGGCTTGAGATTCGCCGACGTACCGCAGCCGCCCAGTGACAGGGCAACAATCCAAATCCACAGGCCGTGCCTCATGGCTGTGCCTCGTCGATTTCGGCGGGCGGTGCCTTGGCCAGCTCGGCCAGTTTCATCTCCAGTAGCTGTCGACGCAGCGGGGTGTTTG
>JASFNY010000314.1:0-3063 GCA_050116795.1 Thiohalophilus sp. | reverse complement strand
CCGAGTCCAAGATCCTGGTTGAGGGATTCCAGGCTGGCCTTGCCACTGCCTGCGGTGGCGACAAGCTGAACCTTCTGGCGCAAGGGCGGGTAACAGACGCCAACATCGGCGCAGCCCTGGGAGTGGGCGGTCAGTGTAAAGTCACCGCTGCCGGATTTGATGGGAATCGTGACCGGAACGCTGTGGCGATAGATCTCTACCTTGCCGAAGAACTCGTCGTCCTTGACCTTGCCGTCGGGCAGTTGCGGTTCGCCAAGCTGAACATCGGCATTGTCTGTCTCGAAGCGGATCTTGCCACGATACATATAGTATCCCTCGGCAACATCCCAGTGGGCCTTGATGGCTCCATCCTGGACCTCGGCCTGGAAAGCGAAAGCTTTGTCAGGTTCCAGCAATTCATCCTGGGCGACGGCATTTAGGGCAAACAGACACAACAGCAGGCCAGCAAACAGTTTTTTCATATAATTATTCCAATGCGTTATTAATCCAGTGCAGATACTCCCGCAGTCCTCCATTTAAAGAGACCCTGATAATTTCCGGAAGTTCATAGGGGTGGTTTTGCCGGATTGCCTCCTCGAGACGGGGATAGCGATCCGCGTTGGTCTTGATGATCAGCAGAACCTCGCTGTCGTGCTCCACCTGGCCCTGCCACTCGTAGATCGATTCCAGGCCCGGGACGATGTTCACGCAGGCCGCCAGCCGTTCAGTTACAAGTCGCTCGGCCAGCTCCCTGGCCGTTTCACGGTCGGGACAGGTGCACAGAACCAGGCTCTGGGAAAGCTCGCTCATGCGCTGCAAGATAACAGCCCCTCGTACGGCTGGCAAAGCGTCAAGCTGTTACAATGGTCGATAAATTCCCACCCTGAACCAAGGACGCGACAGTTGTATCGAATATTCCTTATTTTGTTCATTGCCATACCCCTGGTCGAAATCTATTTCCTGATCCAGATCGGCGAGGTAATCGGCGCCTGGCCGACCATCCTGCTGGTGGTGCTGACCGCCGTGATCGGGCTCGGGCTGCTGCGCTGGCAGGGTTTTTCCACCCTGATGCGCTTTCAGAACGAGGTGGCCAGCGGCCAGGTCCCGGCGATGCCTATGTTCGAGGGGCTGCTGCTGGTGGTGGCCGGGGCACTGTTGCTGACCCCGGGTTTTGTCACCGACACACTCGGTTTCCTGCTGCTGATCCCTCCCCTGCGCCAGGCCATGATCCGCTGGGCCATACAACGTGGCGTGGTCCGCACCGGGCCGCCGGGAGGCCGTCCCGGGCAGGGCCCTGAAGGACATCGCACTATCGAGGGTGAATTTCAGCGTCGCAACGACGACTGAAGGCTTGAATTTTCCTCCCATACCCCCATCAAGTGACTGCGCTTGACAGTCGGGCGTTGATCGCTATTATTAGCACTCGTCGGAGTAGAGTGCTAAAAGACCGACTGCTTTTTCTGCCCGGGCAGGCCTTCTGTTCGGGCCAACTGTTTGAAAATCCAAGAAAATAACTTTGCAGGAGAATCTGAGAATGAATATCCGTCCTTTGCATGACCGCGTGATTGTTCGTCGCATGGAAGAAGAACGTACCACGGCCGGCGGTATCGTCATTCCCGACTCTGCCACGGAAAAACCCAGCCAGGGCGAAGTTATCGCCGTGGGCAACGGCAGAATTATGGAAAACGGCGAAGTTCGCGCGCTGGATGTGAAAGCCGGCGACAAGGTCCTGTTCGGCAAGTATGCCGGCAACGAGGTCAAAATCGATGGCGAGGAACTGCTCGTCATGCGTGAAGAAGACATTATGGGTGTGGTTGAAGCCTGATTTGGCGATTCAACCGCGGTCAACAGCCAGTATATAGAGATAGCGAGGAAGCAACATGAGTGCAAAAGAAGTGAAATTCAGTGACGACGCCCGTCACAAGATGCTCAAGGGCGTGAACACCCTGGCCAACGCGGTCAAGGTGACCCTGGGTCCCAAGGGCCGTAACGTTGTGCTCGAAAAGAGCTTCGGCGCGCCGACCATCACCAAGGACGGCGTTTCCGTAGCCAAGGAAATCGAGCTGAAAGACAAGTTTGAAAACATGGGCGCGCAGATGGTCAAGGAAGTCTCCAGCCAGACTTCCGATGTTGCCGGTGACGGTACTACCACCGCGACTGTACTGGCCCAGTCTATCCTGACTGAAGGCATGAAGGCCGTCGCCGCGGGCATGAACCCGATGGATCTCAAGCGCGGTATCGACAAGGCCGCCGCTGCCGCCGTCGAGCAGCTGAAGAAGCTGTCCAAGCCCTGCGCCGATGACAAGGCCATTGCCCAGGTCGGTACCATCTCTGCCAACTCCGACGCTGAAATCGGTGACATCATCGCCGGTGCAATGGACAAGGTTGGCAAGGAAGGCGTTATCACCGTTGAAGAAGGTACCGGTCTGCAGAACGAACTGGACGTGGTCGAAGGTATGCAGTTCGATCGCGGTTACCTGTCTCCGTACTTCGTCAACAACCAGCAGAACATGAGCGCCGAACTGGAAGAGCCTTACATCCTGCTGTTTGACAAGAAGATATCCAACATTCGCGAACTGCTTCCCGTGCTGGAAGGTGTCGCCAAGGCCGGCAAGCCGCTGCTGATCATCGCCGAAGACGTCGAAGGCGAAGCACTGGCCACCCTGGTGATCAACAACATGCGCGGCATCGTCAAGGTCGCCGCGGTCAAGGCCCCGGGCTTTGGTGAACGCCGCAAGGCCATGCTGCAGGACATCGCAGTACTGACCGGTGGTACCGTTATCTCCGAAGAAGTTGGTCTGCAGCTGGAAAAAGCTTCACTGGAAGATCTGGGTCAGGCCAAGAAGGTCGTCGTCTCCAAGGAAGAAACCACCGTTATCGACGGTGCCGGCAGCCAGGCCGATATCGAAGGCCGGGTCAATCAGATCCGTGCCATGATCGAGGAAGCCACTTCCGACTACGATCGTGAAAAACTGCAGGAACGCGTGGCCAAGCTGGCCGGCGGTGTAGCCGTGATCAAGGTCGGTGCCGCAACCGAAATGGAAATGAAAGAGAAGAAGGCCCGCGTCGAAGACGCGCTGCACG
>JASFNY010000313.1:0-3087 GCA_050116795.1 Thiohalophilus sp. | reverse complement strand
GCTGCAAATGTTCGGTATCGGTCAACGCGGCGGTGGCGGCAGCCAGCGCAAGCTGATTGACATTAAACGGCTGACGTACACGATTAAGGTAATCCGCGACTTCAGGATCCGATACGGCATAGCCTACACGCAGCCCGGCAAGCCCATAGGCCTTGGAAAAGGTGCGCGTGACTATCAGGTTACGGAATTCCGTCAACCATTGCAGACCATCAGGATAGTCCTTCAGACCGGTAGCGGGATTCGAGGCATATTCAAAATAGGCTTCATCCAGCACCACCAGCACGTGTGATGGAACCTGCTCCAGAAAGTTTCGCAAGCAGTCACCGTCCAGCCAGGTCCCGGTGGGGTTGTTGGGATTGGCAATGAATACCAGGCGGGTCCGATCGGTGATCGCCTTTTGCATCGCCTCGAGATCATGGCCCCACTCTTTTGCCGGAGTAACGACGGCCCGGGCGCCGATGGCGCGCGTGACCAGCGGATACACGGCAAACGCATGTTGCGAGAAGATCACTTCATTGTCGGGTGTCAGGAAAGCACGTGCGATCAGTTCCAGCACGTCATTGGAACCGTTACCGAGAGTAATCTGCGCGGGATCAAGATCGAAACGTCGGCTCAGCGCCTGTTTGAGATTAAAACCGTTGCCATCCGGATAACGGCTGAGTTCGCCAAGGCTATCGTTGATCGCCTTGAGCGCATCCGGCGAAGGCCCCAGTGGATTTTCATTGGATGCCAGCTTGATGATATCGGAGACACCGTATTCCCGTTCCAGCTCCCCGATCGGCTTGCCCGGTTGATAAGGCGTGAGTTGACGCACGCCGGGCGCTGCCAGATCACAAAAATCCATTTGTTCGGACTGTTTACTCATATATTCAGGATTGGTCACTGTTTGAAGTATCCGGCAACGCCGTCATCAGGTCTGTTTTCTTGTTGATTTATAAAACAGCACGCGGATAGGAACCGAGCACCTTGACCATGCTGGCAGTCTGGTTGAGTTCCTTGATGGCCTGACTCACGTTGTCATCGTCGATATGTCCCTCGATATCAATGAAGAACACATAGTTCCACATTCCCTGGCGCGAGGGCCGTGACTCGATGCGTGACATGGAAATGTTGTGGTTTGCAAACGGCTGCAGCATGGAATACAGGGCGCCCGGCTTGTTGTGCGTGTAAACCAGCATCGAGGTCTTGTCATTGCCACTGGGTGGCGTGGCTCGCTTGCCCACCACCAGAAAACGGGTGGTGTTTTCCGGGTGATCTTCGATGTTCTTTGCCAGGTAGCCGAGTTCGTAAATGTCGGCCGCGCTTTCGCCGGCGATCGCTGCGGAGTCGGGATTTTCCGCTGCCAACCTTGCCGCCTCGGCATTGCTGCTGACGTCAATTTGCTCCACATTGGACAGATGCGTATCCAGCCACTTGCGACATTGCGCCAACGACTGGCGATGCGAATACACCTTATTTATGTTTCGCAGATCGGCGCTTTTGCTCAGCAGATGATGGTGGATACGTAATTCCACCTCGCCACAAATATGCAGCCCCGAAGTAATGAATTCATCCAGGGTGTGATTGACAACCCCCTCGGTGGAATTCTCAATGGGAACTACTCCATAGGAAGCGGTACCTGATTCCACCTCGCGAAACACGTCGCCGATGGTTGCCAGCGGGAGCGTCTGTACCGAATGCCCGAAATGCTTGAGTGCCGCGGCCTGGGTAAATGTACCTTCCGGACCCAGGAACGCGATATTCATGATCCGCTCCAGTGCCAGGCAGGCCGACATAATCTCACGGAACAACCGTGCCATCTCTTCGTTGCTTAACGGTCCCTGATTACGCTGCATGACGCCACGCAGAACCTGGGCCTCACGTTCGGCACGGTAGAAGACCTCATCGCCATTGGCCTGTTTGGTGCGCGCGACTTCTTCGGCAATCCGAGCGCGTTCGCTGATCAGTGACTGGATCTGTTCATCCAGTTGATCAATACGTTCACGCAGGTTTTGAAGATCGTCGCTCAATTCGGCATCTCCTGGTCAATCTAACCGACATCAATCGATGAAACGGACTTTCAACACACCGTTAATCGCGGTGAGTTTCTCCCGGGTAGTTTCATCCACGCTACCATCGATATCAATTAAATTATAGGCCAGGTTGCTGCGTGACTTGTTAATCATATCGACGATATTCAGGTTCTGTTCGGCCAGTGCACCGGTGATCTGCCCCACCATGTTCGGTTCGTTGCGATTCACGATAGCGATTCGCTGTCCTTCGGTGCGTTCCATGAATACTTCCGGGAAATTGACCGAGTTGCGAACGTTGCCGTTTTCCAGGTAGTCGCGTACCTGCTCGGCGACCATGATGGCGCAGTTCTCCTCGGCTTCCACCGTGGAGGCCCCCAGGTGCGGCAGGGTCACGACCCGTTCGTGGTCTTTCAACAGATTGCTGGGGAAATCGCAGACATAGGCATAGACCTTGCCGGATTTAATTGCGGCACTGACGGCTTCATCGTCGATGATTCCATCACGCGCGAAATTCAGAATGACCACGCCGTCGCGCATCAGCTTGAGTCGCTCGGCATTGATCATATGCCGGGTCGCGTCGATCAGCGGTACATGGAAGGTGACGAAATCGACCTTCGAGACCAGTTCATCCATGCTGCCGGCCTTCTCGACATTGGAAGACAGTTGCCAGGCACCTTCAACAGTAATACCAGGATCGAAACCGACCACCCGCATGCCCAGTTGCAGTGCCACATTGGCCACGTTGCGACCGATGGCACCCAGCCCGACCACCCCAAGGGTACGGCCCGGCAGTTCGAAGCCGCCGAAATTTTTCTTGCCGGCTTCCACCGCCTTGTGAATCTCGGCATCGGTTCCTTCGAGTGAACGGGCGAAATTCCAGGCCGGACCGATATTGCGGCAGGCCATCAACATACCGGCAATCACCAGTTCCTTCACGGCGTTGGCATTGGCACCGGGCGCATTGAATACGGCGATACCCCCTTCCGACATTTTGTCGACCGGAATATTGTTGACCCCGGCACCGGCACGGCCGATCGCCTTGAGGCTGTCAGGTACGTCCATGTCGTGCATCTTG
>JASFNY010000312.1:0-3095 GCA_050116795.1 Thiohalophilus sp. | reverse complement strand
ACTTGATCGGCAACGTCGAATCGCACAGGGACGACCGGCACCGGCGATCGATGAGAAATTCCTGGCCGCTCTGGAGTACGGACTGCCGGATTGTGCCGGTGTGGCACTCGGTCTGGACAGGTTATTGATGATTGCCACCGGCCTGGATGATATTCGACAGGTCCTGAGTTTCAGTGCCGATCGGCTTTAGGTGGATTGTTTTATCGCTGCGATTTGCTGACCCATTAGCACCGCGGATTCGGCAACGAGTTCCTTGCTGAAGTTCACTGCGTCCTGACCGAACAGCAGGATTACGGTCGAACCCATATTGAAGCGGCCCATTTCGTCACCCCGTTGCAGAGTAACCGGGTGTTGCCGGTAATCCCAGTGATGCACCTGTTTGCCGCGTGGCGGGGTCACGGTTCCATGCCAGACCGTCTCGATACTGGCCACGAAAATCGCACCGACCAGGATCATGGCCATCGGGCCGCAGGCGGTGTCAAACAGGCACACGACCCGTTCATTGCGCGCGAACAAACCGGGAACACGTTCGACCGTGGTCGGGTTGACGCTGAACAGCCGGCCGGGAACATAGATCATTTCCTGTAATGTTCCGGTGATTGGCATGTGGATACGATGATAATCACGCGGTGACAGGTAAAGGGTGGCAAAGCTGCCATTTTGAAAATCGTTTATCGCCCTGGAATGATCCGCCAGCAGGCTGGCCAAAGAATAATGCCGGCCCTTGGCCTGAAATAATGTGATGTGTTCGATCTGGCCCACCTGACTGACCGTTCCGTCCACCGGGCATACCAGGTCCTTGTCGCCGCCCACCAGCGGACGGGCATCGCTGGCCAGGGCCCGGGTAAAGAAGTGGTTGAAATCGGGATAGACAAGCGGATTTGGCTCGGCGGCTTCAGCCATGTTGACCCGGAACACACGAATAAAGCTGGTGATGGCCCAGTTTTTTAGCCACCCAATGCGAATCCGTGTGATGCGCAGCATTACGGACGACAACAAATGATGCGGTAACGCGTATTGCAGGGCTACGAAGGCAGTTTGCTGCAAACGACGCAACAGGCTGGATTGGGATGATGACATGTTCAGTGATGTTGATGCTGATGTTCGTCATGCATCTCGCGGGGTTTGACTTCGAATCTCACCGTGTCGGACTGACCGTCAGCCATGGTAAAAGTCACTTCTAGCGTATCACCTTGCTTGAACGTACGTTTGGGTTTCATCAGCATCAGGTGAAAGCTCCCTTGCTTCAACTCAACCTGTCCACCGGCCGGAATGATCAGCTTGTCCTGCTTGATCATGCGCATCATGCCGTCATGCATCTGCATGTCGTGGATTTCGACACTGGCAAAATCAGGACTCTCGGCAGCGGTGATGATCACGTCTTTGTCGCCGGTGTTGCTGATTTGAACATAGCCGCCGAGCACCGGCGCCACCGGTGGCGCTTCAGGTACCCAGGCCCCCTCGAATTGCAGCGTACCGGCACTGGCAATACCGCTGGTCAGCAGACCGGACAGCAAGGCGAACAGGGTAAGGCGTCGAATATGCAACATCGTAATTATTCTCCGTAATGGTCAATGATTATCTGGTAATTGCGCGCGATGGTCGTCGAGTCATGCGGCGGGGACATCACGGCCCGCAGTCTCGCCTGCGGATCGATTAATAGAATCTGAGCGCTATGATTCACGGTGTAATCATTCGGGTTACTGTTCTTGTTCTCGTCATAGCCGTACAACACGCCGAGCTGACCGGTGAGATTGTCGATTTCATCCAGCTTGCCTGTCACACCGACAAAGTCAGGATTGAAATAGGTCACGTACTGCTTGAGTGTTTCCAGGTCGTCGCGATCCGGATCGACCGAAACAAAAAAGAGTTCGGGATGTTGCGGATCACCCGGCTCGGTAGGCAGTTTTTCCCAGGTGCTTTTCAAAGTATGCAGGGTGGCCGGGCAGACATCAGGACAATTGGTAAAACCGAAAAACAGGAAACTCCAATGCCCCTGCAATTGATCGAGTGTAAAAGGCTGACCGTTATGGTCCTTGAGGGAGAACGGCTTCAGTTCGCGGGGTTGATCCAGGACCGTGGCTTCCAGTCCCTTCGGAATGTCACCCTTTAAATTGGGATCCTGCAGGGAGAGCCACATGCCCAGCCAGATGGCGGCAACGGCCACCAGGGCAATTAATGGATAGCTGATCAGTTTGGGAATGCGTGCTTCAGGCATAGTTTTCATTATCTCATGAATCAGGCGGGAACAGTCCCTGCATTAGTCCGTGAAAGTAAAAGCAAGTTCCAAAGCCGGATTAATTTGAATTTTTCTCTTATTACGGCTAAGGTTGGAGAAAATACCTAAGGAATTACCTCAATGTCAAACATTAACTACTTGATTCCAAAAGGGGAGCGGCCGGTCTGGATTCCCGAGCTTGAAGCGCTGGATGTGCTGGCCGATGGCATGCTGACTATACCGCTGCTGGGGGAGGTTACGGCGGGGTTGCCGATGGATCTGTGTGAACAGGACGAACGGATTTCCGTGCCCGCCAATATGGTTCGGCGCAATACCTATGCCCTGCGGGTACGTGGTCATTCGATGATTGACGACAATATTCAGGACGGCGATATCATCGTCATCGAAAAGCGGGAAACCGCCGAAAATGGCCAGACCGTGGTGGCGATGATCAACGGCGAGAGCGTCACCTTGAAAAAATTCTATGTCGAGCACGATGGCATTCGCCTGCAGCCTGCCAATCCGGAGATGGAACCCATCTACCTGAAAAATCAGGATGTGCAGATCCTGGGCATCGTGGCGGGAGTGATTCGTCCGGCCGAGTGATTTCACGCCGTGAAATTTCTCTGCGATGAAATGTTGCAGCGGCTCGGCAACTGGTTGCGGGCCGCGGGTTACGACACCCTGATCGAAACTGATGGCCGTCAGGATTATGAACTTCTGCAGGAGGCCATCGCCACTCGCCGCAAGCTGATCACACGGGACCGCAAGTTGCTGGAACATCGGCGCGCGCCTGGCCACGTGATATATCTGGAAGGCAACAATCTCGAGGAGTGTGCGGCCAGCCTCTCTGCCAAGTTACCGATCGACTGGCAAC
>JASFNY010000311.1:0-3095 GCA_050116795.1 Thiohalophilus sp. | reverse complement strand
CTGGGTCGCGACCACTATGGGTTTTGTTGGACTGATGGTGCGCTGGCGTGAGTCCTACCTGATTAGCCACGACGTCGGGCATATACCGGTCAGCAACCTGTATGAAGTCTTCATTCTGTTCTCTATCATCACCGCCCTGATTTATCTGTTTTATGAGGCGCGTACCAGGGCCAAGGCCATGGGCGGGTTTGTATTACTTATCATCTCTGCGGCGATTGCCTTCCTGTTGTGGTACCACTTTGCCAAGGGTGCACATGAAATTGAGCCGCTTGTGCCCGCACTGCAAAGTTACTGGATGAAAATCCATGTTCCGGCCAACTTCATCGGATATGGATCGTTTGCCCTGGCTGCCATGATCGGGGTGGCGTACCTGCTGGTTGAAAAAGTGCAAAAGCATAATCCAGAAAGTGTCTTTGTGGCCCGCATGCCTTCATTGGACACCCTGGACGATGTGATGCATAAGTCTATTGCCCTGGGATTTGCTTTCTTCACCCTGGCCACCGTGCTCGGTGCTATGTGGGCCGCAGAAGCCTGGGGTGGTTACTGGTCCTGGGACCCGAAAGAGACCTGGGCGCTTATCGTCTGGTTGAACTACGCGGCCTGGCTGCACTTGCGCCTGACCAAGGGGTGGCGTGGCGCCCCCCTGGCCTGGTGGGCGGTCATTGGCCTGTTCGTGACCACCTTCGCCTTCCTTGGCGTGAACATGTTCCTTTCCGGGCTGCACTCCTACGGCGAGTTGTAATCCTGGGAAAGATGGATGAAAAAGAAAAGCCCTGCCAGGCAAGGGCAGGGCTTTTGATGTTACGGGATGATCCGGCAAATGGGCTTAACGTATCGGCCCATTCCCATACATATATTGGTTGAAGCTGGCAAGATCCATACTCAGTCTGCGGAACAGGTGGTCAAGACTGATGATAGCGTGTTCCAGCAGATTCACAGCAATGAAAGGGTGTTCGACTCGCAGGCGTTTATACATGGTACGGGTCAGTTTAAGCAGCCGGGTATCACCGTCACTGGCGCGTATACGGGCGGAACGGGCCTGTCGATCGAAAAATGACATTTCGCCCATCACTTCGCCCTCTTTCAGGCAGCCGATTTTGACGTCCTTGCCGTGGTCCTCGAAGAACAGGGCAACTTCGCCCTTAATAATAAAGAATAACGCTTCACCGACTTCCCCGATATCTGCAATCACTTCATTTTTCTTAAAGAAGACAGGTTCAGTGAATTCCATCAGGGTTTTGACTTCATTCAGAGTAAGTGATTCACACAAATGTTGTTGATTGAGAAAGTCGGCAATATCGATTTTTTTTGCGGGTTTCTTGGTAGGCATGGCAATCTCCTCATTGTGCAGGCGTAGCTTAACTGAACAGTGAGGGTGAGGGAATCCACCGCCGGTGGGCTTGCCTCCCGTAGAGAGTTTGAATAGTCTGATAGTAGTGTGGCTGAAGGAGTAATTGATGAGAACAATGTTGCGTATGCTGTTACCGGTCCTGGTTTTGAGTCTGGCCTTGCCGATGGCGAGCGCGTCCGACTATGCCGAGGGTATCGAGTACCGCCAAATATCGCCTCCGGTTGAAAAATTGACCGATAAGCCGAGGGAGGTCGTGGAACTCTTCTGGTATGGCTGTCCACACTGTTATCGCTTTGAACCCCTGTTGAATGCCTGGCTGAAGAACAAACCGGATAATGTTGGTTTTGTGCGAGTGCCGGCTGTTTTTGTCAATCCCCAGACAAACCAGCCAAACCCGAGATGGGCATTGCATGCGAAAATGTTCTATACCGCTGAACTTCTGGGCATACTGGATAAAATACATACTCCATTATTCAAACGTATCCATGGCAAACATGAACATGTCGATACAGTTGAGAAGGCAGAAAAGTTTTTTGCAGAATTCGGTATAGATAGTGAAACTTTTCAAAATACATTCAATTCATTTGCTGTAGACAGCAAATTACGTAGAGCGATTGATCTTAGCCGGCGCTATGGTGCCACAGGCGTGCCGACCCTTATCATCGATGGAAAATATAGAACCGACGGGCCAATGTCCGGAGGCCACGAACAAATGCTGGGCATCGTGAATCAGCTGTTGCAAAGTGATAGCAGATAGATATGTGAATTTCGGATTGGGCAAACTGCCCGGTCTACAGGAGAGTCCTGGATGAGAGCGGCGGAACTTTTTGTTAGGTGTCTTGAAAACGAGGAAGTGGAATACATCTTTGGGATACCCGGAGAAGAAAACCTGGATGTCATGGATGCATTGCTGGATTCTGACATCAAATTTGTAACAACACGTCATGAACAGGGCGCCGCTTTCATGGCGGATGTGTATGGCAGGCTTACAGGGAAGGCCGGTGTTTGTCTGGGTACACTTGGTCCGGGAGCAACTAACCTGTTTACCGGTGTAGCCGATGCCAATATGGACCATGCACCACTCGTTGCCGTAGCCGGACAGGCAAGTACTCACCGATTACATAAAGAGTCACACCAGGTTCTGGACCTCGAGGAGATCTTTCGGGCGATTACCAAGTATTCATCCCGTTTGCTGACTCCGGATATTATTCCGGAAGTGGTCCGCAAGGCGTTCAAGGTAGCGCAAACTGAAAAAACCGGTGCCTGTTTTATCGAATTTCCGGAGAATATCGCCGAGATGGAGATCGACGAACATCCTTTGCCGGTGAAATACCCTTATCCACCTGAACCTCCGGGTGAAAAAGTTGACCGTGCGGCGGACATCATTTCACGGGCCAAGAACCCGATAATACTTGCAGGTAATGGCGTAATCCGTGGCAAGGCCTGGAAACAGCTCTCCGAGTTCGCCGAGCAAATGCGTATCCCGGTGGCCAACACCTTCATGGCCAAAGGTGTTGTTCCCTTCAAGCATTCGATGGCACTGGGTAGTGCCGGCCTGCAGGCGAACGACTATGTCAGCTGTGGTTTTAATCGGGCAGATGTCATCATCTGTGTCGGTTATGACCTGGTTGAGTATCATCCCTATCTCTGGCATCCAACCAAGGACCGTACCATTATCCATATCGATAATTCACCGGCGGAAGTGGATGCCTACTATCCCGTAACTGTCGGTGTCGTCGGCGAT
>JASFNY010000310.1:0-3111 GCA_050116795.1 Thiohalophilus sp. | reverse complement strand
TTCGAGGGTGGACTGTGAGACTGTGTCGCTGTGCTGATATTCCGGGGCGTCGGCGTAACGGCCTCCACCGAGAATGACGATAGCCTGTGGGCCATTTAATTTATCAGGATCGACAGGCGGGTATTGCTCCAGCAGGGACAACAGGTTGCCCGAGACTATCGGCAGACTCACGGCGATTAGCAGCGCAAAACCGCCAATGACCAGAACCTTGCCGGTAACGAAGAAACGCCCCATGATGAGAATACCAATCAGCATCATGAGGATCATCAATCCCGGCGGCATCAGCAGGGATTCGATAATACGTATCAGCAGAATTTCCAAACCAGTGTGCCCCGTTGTTGTTTTTTTTCAGTATGAGTACAGCGGGTAAACAGTTTCGACGTTATCAGTGATCAGGTGATCGCTTCCCCGGCGGCCTGCTTGTCAGCATGATAAGATGAACGGACCATCGGCCCGCTGGCCACATTAGTGAAGCCCATTTGGTATCCCAGTACTTCCAGTTGTTTGAATTCTTCCGGTGTAACATAACGGCTGACCGGTAAATGATGCGGACCGGGTTGCAGGTACTGGCCCAGAGTCAGCATGTCACAGTCATGATTTCTAAGATCCTGCATGACCTGTTCAACTTCTTCAAGTGTTTCGCCCAGACCCAGCATCAGTCCCGACTTGGTCGGGATGTGTGAATGTTGTTGCTTGAACCTTTGAATCAGGTCCAGTGACCAGTTGTAGTCCGCGCCGGGTCTGGCCTGCTTGTAAAGGCGCGGGATCGTCTCGAGATTATGGTTGAAGACATCCGGTAGTGATGCAGCCATTGCCTGGAGCGCCTTGTCCATACGGCCGCGGAAATCCGGTACCAGGATTTCAATTCGTGTGTCGGGGCTGTACTCCCGCACCGCGGCGATACAGCGGGCAAAATGGCCGGCACCTCCATCACGCAGATCATCCCGATCCACGGAAGTTATAACGACATAGCGCAGTTGCATCGCGCCGATGGTGATTGCCAGGTTGTGCGGTTCCTGTTCATCCAGTGGTTGTGGGCGGCCATGTGCTACATCGCAAAAGGGACAACGACGGGTACAGATATCACCCATGATCATGAAGGTGGCGGTACCGTGGGCAAAACATTCACCAAGGTTGGGGCAGGCAGCCTCTTCGCATACGGTATACAGATTGTGATCGCGCAGTAACTGTTTGAGCCGGATCACTTCGGGAGAGTTAGGCGAGCGGGCGCGTATCCAGCGTGGCTTCGGCAAGGGTTTGTCCGCGGGGACCACCTTGATCGGGATGCGGTCGGTTTTGGACTTGCCTTTTAGCGGGTTGGCCGGACGCGGCGGAACGTCCTGTGGGTTGTCTGGCTGACTCATGAGGTTATTCCGGACGGGATTTATTCGGCATTGTAGCCCAGATTGGCAAGCAGGTGTTCCAGGAATCGATCACTGATGTTTTCTATGCTGTCACTGATACCAAGGTCCTGTAACTGGGTGACCGGTAAATCGGCATAGCCACAAGGGTTAATGCGATCAAAGGGTGACAGATCCATATCGATATTCAGCGCGAGGCCATGGTAGGTACAACCGTGTTTGACTCTCAGGCCCAGGGCAGCGATCTTGGCGTCTCCCACATATACGCCGGGTGCATCGCGTCTACCATGGGCCTCGATGTCATACTCAGCAAGCAGATCAATCACCGCCTGTTCCAACCGGGTGACGAAGTCCCGGATGCCGAGTCCCAGGCGTTTCAGATTCACCAGCGTATAGATCATCAACTGGCCAGGGCCGTGATAGGTGACCTGGCCGCCACGATCGATGGGAATGACCGGGATGTTGCCGGGATTGAGAATATGTTCCTGCTTGGCATTACGTCCCAGGGTGAAGACCGGTGGATGTTGCAGAAGCCAGATTTCATCCGGGGTATCGGCATCACGTTGCAGGGTAAACGACTGCATCTCGTGCCAGATGGGCTCGTAATCACACAGGCCGCGTCGGCGGATAATGACCGGGATGTCGGAAGCCTGAGTGTTCACAATCAGAGAGTCATCAAGACGGCATCGCAGGCATTCAGATCGAGATAAATCCGATCCAGTTGTGCTTTGCTGGTGGCATTGACTGTAACTGTCAGTGAAATGAAATTGCCCTGGCGGCTGTCGCGTTGGGTGATCGCATTTTCATCCAGATCCGGAGCGTGTTTTCGCACCAGCTCGATCACCAGTGTATGGAGGTCGACATCATTACGTCCCATTACCTTGATGGGGAACTCACAGGGAAACTCCAGCAGGGTATCTTTGTCACTCATGTTTATGCATTGATTCAGGAGGCGCGACGCAGGCTGTCCTTGTAGTCCTGATATATTCGATACATTTTTTCCCAGACGGGGCCTGGGTTGCCGTCACCGACCAGTTTGCCATCCAGCCGCGTAACCGGAAGAATTTCCCGCGTTGAACTGGTCACCCATATCTCCTCGGCACGTTCCAGTTCCTCGCGGCTGATGTCCCGCTGTTCATTGTTGATGCCATTCTTGTCTGCCAGCTCCACCACCAGATCGCGCGTGATGCCGGGCAGAAGACATTCGCCTATGGGTGGTGTCAGCAGAATACCGTCAAGGACGATGAAGACATTACTTGCCGCACCTTCAGTAACCTTGTCCTGTTTAATCAGTATTGCTTCTGCGGCATCGGCTTCCAGTGCCTGCTGGCGTAACAGGATGTTGGGCAGCAGGGCGATGCTTTTGATATGGCAGTATTGCCAGCGGATATCTTCCAGGGTAATGGCAGCGACACCCTGCTCAAGCAGTTTGGGATCTACCGGCTTGAAAGGGTTGCTCATTACAAATACGGTTGGCCGGGTTGCCTCCGGGAAACCGTGGTCCCGCTTGGCGACACCACGAGTCACCTGCAGATAGAGGGATTGATCGCCATCACCGTTGCGATCCACGACTTGCTGCAGGGTCGTTGACCAGTCCTCATCACTTAAAGGATTGGAAAGGTAAATACTGTTAAGGCTGTTGCTCAGACGTTGCAGGTGATGATCCAGGCGAAACAACTTTCCGGCATATACCGGAATGACCTCGTAGACTCCGTCGCCAAAGATAAACCCGCGATCCAGTACCGGAACA
>JASFNY010000309.1:0-3112 GCA_050116795.1 Thiohalophilus sp. | reverse complement strand
CCGTGCACGGCTACGTCTCTTCCGAAAACAGCCACAAGGATGTTCCCGCTCCGCTTCGCCAACTGTCCCCCGGCTGGCACAACCTGCATCTCGGTGAAGTACCCTATCGACTGGTTATCGTCGATCGCCAGGGGGAACGCTATTTCCTGCTGCACGATACCTCGTTACAGGAACGTCGAGAAAATCGCTTTCTGATATTTCTCGGAGCAGGGGTGTTGCTGATGGCACTGCTCTCATCGGTCATTGGTTTCTGGCTGTCCGGTCGCGTCATTGCACCGGTAACCCAACTCGCCCAGTGCGTACGTTCCAGCAGTGCGGCTGAACAACCGGTTTGTCTGGCGGAAGATTTTCCTGCAGACGAAGTAGGGGAGCTGGCCCGGGTCTTTGAACATTATGTCTCCCGCTTGCGGGCCTTCGTCGAAAGGGAACGATTGCTGGCGGCTGATCTCAGCCACGAACTGCGGACCCCGTTGGCGGTGATTCAGGGTGCAGCCGAGGTCCTGCTGGACGATGAATCCCTGTCACAACGTAACCGGGAAAGGCTGGTGAGAATCGAACGAGCCTGCCAGGAGATGACCGAGCTGGGATCGGCGTTATTACTGATGGCAAAAGAAGATTCCAGTGATAGCCCGGCGCCGATGGTCCTCGTTGCCGAAGTATTGCAGGAATCGCTGGAAAAGCATCGCTACCTGTTGCAGGACAAGCCAGTGGAGGTGTCACTCGATATTCAGGCACCTGATCTTCGGTTTCCGGTGGAGCGGGCACTGTTGTTCATCGTAATCAGTAATTTATTACGCAACGCCTTTACCTATACCGAACAGGGCGAGGTGCAAATCACGCTCTCGAACAAGCAGCTGGTCGTAGTCGATACCGGTTCGGGTATTCCTTCCGAACACCAGGCGTTGCTTTTCCAGCGTCATCTCAAGGGGGCGTCACGTGGAGCCGGTATCGGACTCTCCCTGGTCAAGCGAATTTGTGAACGTTATCACTGGTCAGTCCAGGTTCAGAGCCAGGAAGGTGCCGGTACTTCTATAAAAGTTGGCTTCGCCTGAACCGGCCGAATACTCCCATCTGTGATTACGCACCGAGGCAGCTGAGTCGAATATTGACAGTTAACACGCCGCCTGAAAATTATCCGCTCGAATCAGCTATTTAACAGTTTTGTTAACCCGGAATTAACCCGGACTTGACGTTATCTTAACGCGATGTTCGGTATCCTTCGTCGCGTATTCTCCCGACATCTTGTCACACATTTAATCCCGGACTTGTATACGTGAGTACCAAGAATCAATCTGCAAAGTTGCCGGTTGCCTGGTTAAACTGGTTACCGATGATGACATGGATCGGCCGAACCGATCGCAAGACCTTTCGTGCTGATCTAATCGCCGGTCTGACCGGTGCTATTCTCGTTCTTCCCCAGGGTGTGGCATTTGCCACCATTGCGGGTATGCCACCGGAATATGGCCTGTATGCCGGCATGGTCCCGGCAATCATCGCCGCGCTGTTTGGTTCATCCTGGCACCTGGTTTCCGGACCGACAACAGCGGCGTCGATCGTCCTGTTTTCCATTCTAAGTATGCATGCAGAGCCGGGCAGCGCTCACTATGTCGAGCTGGCCCTGACACTGACATTCATGGTGGGGATCGTGCAGCTGGTTATGGGCTTCGCCAAACTGGGCACCCTGATCAATTTTATTTCACATTCAGTGGTAATCGGTTTCACCGCCGGTGCGGCTATCCTGATCGCCACCAAACAGGTAAAACACTTTTTTGGCCTGGAGATTGCCCGGGGTTCCGATTTTATCGAGACACTTCATCACTTCGGAACGCATATCACCGAAATTGATCCGCATGTGTTGACCATCAGCGCTATCACATTGGCACTGGGCATACTGTCGCGAATCATTTTCCCGAAAGTACCGTACATGATGGTTGCCATGCTGGGAGGCAGTCTCGCCGCAGTCGCTATGACCAGTATGTTGGGAGCCGAGGCATCGATTCCGGTCGTTGGCGCGCTGCCTGCGACCTTGCCGCCCCTGTCTTCCCCCGACTTCTCGCTGGAAACGCTGCGTGAACTTGCACCGGGGGTGATTGCAGTCACCCTGCTGGCGTTAACTGAAGCTGTATCCATTGCCCGTGCCCTGGCAGTACGCAGTGGCCAGAAGATCAATGGTAACCAGGAGTTCATCGGCCAGGGTTTGTCGAACCTGGCGGGCAGTTTCTTCTCGGCCTATGTGGCGACCGGTTCATTCAACCGTAGCGGCCTGAATTACGAGGCCGGTGCAAAAACACCGCTGTCTTCGATCTTTGCGGGTCTGTTGCTGATGTTGATCGTCCTGTTCGTTGCTCCGCTGGTAGCCTATCTGCCCAACGCGGCCATGGCCGCGATCCTGTTCCTCGTGGCATATGGCCTGATCGATTTTCACCATATCAAGCAGATACTACGTGCCAGCCGTTCCGAGACAGCGATTATGGGCACGACCTTTTTTGCCACGCTGTTTCTGGATCTTGAAACCGCGATCATGCTTGGCGTGATGCTCTCGCTCGGTATTTATCTGAGTCGTACCTCGCGTCCCAATGTTCTGGCACGCGTTCCTGATCCCGCTTCACCAAGACGCAAGTTCGTCACTCTTAATCGTGACCTGGAATCCTGTCCCCAGTTAAGCATTGTGCGTATCGACGGTTCTCTGTTCTTCGGTGCGGTCAGCCATGTCGAGGAGCGCCTGGACAAGATCGCCAACCCGAAACAGTACAAGCATCTCGCGATTGTTGCCCAGGGGATCAACTTTATAGATATCGCCGGCAGTGAATTTCTTGTTAGCGAAGCGAAAAAACGCCGCGAAGCGGGCGGCGGTCTGTATCTGATTCGCGCCAAGGAACAGGTCATGCAATCGCTGGAGCGGGGCGGTTATGCACAGAAGATCGGATACGAGAATTTCTTCGACGCCAAATCAGAAGCGCTGAAAAATATTTTCGAGAAACTGGATCAGTCGGTTTGCGACAACTGCCAGGCCAGAATCTTCAACGAATGTCAGGGTATGACGTCATCGCTTCCGAGTGAACTGGAACGCAAGACCGCCTGACAGCAAAAAAGGTTGATACCATGAACAGTT
>JASFNY010000308.1:0-3126 GCA_050116795.1 Thiohalophilus sp. | reverse complement strand
CTGAAGCTGCAGAGGATGTCTTTCAAAGAGCTCTTCAGGGTTTAATCCGAAACGGTATAACTGTGACAGGGTGTGATGATAGGCACCGATAAACAGATGCTGGCCGTTGTCTACGGCCTGGTCGGCAAACGCGACCTTGCGGGCACGGCCGCCGGTCTGCTTGGCAGATTCGAGCAGCAGCGGACGGTGTCCGCGGGCGGCCAGTTCTGCAGCGGCGGTCAGGCCGGCCCAGCCGGCCCCAACGATCACCACCGGCGAAGTGCTCATTCCTGTTGTTCCCTGGCCGTCGAAGATTGGCGACGCCACATTTCCTGCCAGACGGTTTTGGCCGCCAGCCATAACTTGGCCAGCGGTGTCAGGCTGATGCGTCGGGTCAGGGTATGGAAACCGTCTTTATCCAGTTCATCCAGCTGACGTTGATATATCGCACTCATAATCAATCCGGCCCGCTGGGTGCGGCGATCGGTATCGGGAAGCGTGTCGTGCGCGCGCCGGTAGAATTCACGGGCCCGTTCAGCTTCAAAGACCATCAGTTGATAGAATTCCGGTGTCTCCCGGCCCTGTAGCAGATCCTGTTCCTGTACCCCGAAGCGTTGCAGATCTTCCATGGGCAGATAGATTCGGCCGCGTCGTGCATCTTCACCCACATCGCGCAGGATATTGGTCAACTGAAAGGCCATGCCGAGGTCCCGTGCATACTTCAGCGTATGCCTGTCACGATAACCGAATATTTCGGCGGACAGCAGTCCAACGACACTGGCTACACGATAGCAGTACAGGGACAGTTCCTTGAACGTGGCATAGCGCTGTTGTTCGAGATCCATTTCCATACCATCGATAATCTCGAGAAAATATTCTTGCGGTAGATCATAGTCGCTGATCGGTGTTTGCAACGCACGCGTAATGGGATGCTGTGGATTGTTCTGGTACAGGCGTTCGATTTCCTCCTTCCACCATTGCAGTTTGGCGCGACCGACTTCCGTTGTCCGGTTATCGTCGACCACGTCATCCACTTCACGACAGAAGGCATACAGTGCGGTGATAGCACGTCGACGGGGCTTCGACAGAAACAGGAAACTGTAATAAAAACTCGAGCCGCTGGAGGATGCCTTTTCCTGGCAGTATTCTTCGGGGGTCATGATGTCGCCAGTTTATCAGATTCCGCAACCGGATTTACGCGGACGTTGAATTCGTCCGAAGATTCGTGGCAGCGCGGCCTGGGCAAACATGACCATACCATCACGACCTGTCAGACGGGGACGGGCAAAGGCATCATCGCGATTATCATAAAGGTGCTTGAGAATACGGGCCCCACCGGCAATGATCAGGCGTAACTCGAAACCAAAACGTCCGCCCAGCCGCATCCCCAGCGGCGCGCCGGATTCAAGCAGCTTGCGGGCCCGTTCGATTTGCTGACGCATCAATGATTGCATGGCAAAGTCCGTGGTGCGGTTGGCAATCTGCTTTTCGGTCACCCCATAGCGTTGCATGTCATCCTGGGGAATATAAATACGGTTATGTTCGCTGTAATCCTGATAAATGTCCTGCAAGAAGTTAATCAACTGCAACGCGCTGCAGATAGCGTTGGAATAGCCCAGATTGATCTCATCGGCAGCCAGGTTGAGGTGTAACAGCAGTTCGCCGACCGGATTGGCAGAACAGCGACAATAATCCATCACCTCGCCGAAATCAGCGTAACGTTTTTTGTCGACATCCTGTTTAAAGGCCTGCAATAACCGTTCGAAAGGCGCAATGGGCAGTTGATGTTTTGACAGGGTGTCCTGCAGGGCGATAAACACCGGATCATCAGGTGTTTTTCCAGCCTGCAGTTGCTGCAAATACTCGGCGTACTGGTTGAGCCTGGCCAGGCGTTGCTCGCGATCCAGATCTCCTTCATCAGCAAAGTCATCAGCAGTCCTGGCAAAAGCGTAAATGACCGTTACAGCGGGACGGATTCGTTTCGGCAGCAGGCGGCTGGCAACCGGGAAATTCTCGTAATGGTTGCGCGCCATTGTCGCACAATGGTCATACGCGGTTTGCAGTCGGTCACTTGTCATGCAATTTGTCTATGTTATGGTATCTAAACTGGAATACAGGGAGATAATAATATGAAAGGTCTGAAGTTAATCCTGTTTGGCGTCATTATTGGCCTGGCCGTCGGTTTATGGTTTGGCGTCAATATTGGCAAGGGGAAGCCTTTTTATACCAACCCGTTTGAGGACCGCCCACTTTCCGAACGTTTGAAACAGGGCACCGGTGAAGCCGTGGAAAAAGCCGGCAAAAAGATGGAAGAGATCGGTTCGGGTATCAAGGGCGAATCCAACTGAATCATTCGGTCATTGGTCTGCGTCGGTCTCGATCTGACGTACGCCACTTTCGACCTGTTCCTGGGCATCGATCTCCTTACTGGAGCTGATGCCCATTTCCCTGAATTTCTGCGCGCTGGGCAGGATGCGACTGTCGAACGAACCCACAGTACTGTTGTAGTGTTTGACTGCGCTATCGAGGCTACGGCCCATCTTTTGCAGATGGGAAGTAAACGTGGCCAGTCGCTGATAGAGTTCCTCACCGATTTTCTTGATGTGCTCAGCGTTCTTGGCCAGTTGTTCCTGGCGCCAGCCGTAGGCAACGGCGCGTAACAGGGCGACGAAACTGGTCGGTGTTGCCAGAATGACATGTTTACCGAGTGCATCTTCCATTAACTGGTAGTCGGATTCCAAAGCCGCGCTGAGAAACTGATCGCCGGGAATAAACAGCACAACGAATTCCGGTGACTGGGAAAACTGATTCCAGTAAGCCTTGCTGGCCAGTTCATTGATCCGTTGACGTACGTTGCGCGCATGACGTTGCATGTGTTGCTGGCGTTGTTCATCGTCACTGCTTTCGATTGCGCTCAGATACGCATCCAGCGGGGTTTTCACATCGACCACGATTTCGCGGCCGTCCGGCATGCGGACGATCATGTCAGGCCGTTGTCGTCCCTCGTCGGTCTTGATGTTTTCCTGCTGGTAAAAATCACAGTGCTCGACCATGCCGGCCAGTTCGGCCAGGCGTTTGAGAGTCAGCTCGCCCCATTGACCACGGACTTCGGGTCGCCGCAGCGCCTGCACCAGGTTATGGGTCTGG
>JASFNY010000307.1:0-3143 GCA_050116795.1 Thiohalophilus sp. | reverse complement strand
AATCACATGCCTTCTACGTTGCCATGAGCCACAAGGATATAGAGCGAATCAAGAACCAGTTGAAATTGCTCGAGGTGACCGAGGGGTTTGACTTTGTGCATGTCGTCGATCTCAAGGGCGGCTGGCTGTTTGATGAGAGTACCTTCATGGGTAAAGCCAAGCCTTCACCGTTGATCGAGGACGTGGTCCACAGTGGACTACCACGTGTGGGTCTTGAGCTTTACAACTCGGCTTATCTGATCCGTGAACATGAGGACCTGGCCAAACAGGCCAATGTGGAATTGGCCGGAGATAATCAGGCGGACAAAAAATTCGAGCAAGGCGCACTGGTCATGCGCGCGGTATACCCGATCAAGAATACCCGGGGACAGACGGTTGCGTTGATGGAGGGCGGCGTGTTGTTGAACAACAACGCGCGGCTCCTGAATGCAATCCATCATCTTGTTTATGGCCCGGGTGCTCTTCCTCGACAGGGTAAGGGGCTTGTCAGCATGGTGCTGGGACAGGTGCGCGTGGCCACGAATCAGGTACAGAACGAACAGGGTAAACCGAAGGTAGTCGGTAGCCGTATTCCGGACAGGGTCTATGCGCATGTCGTGCAGCAGAAGGAAAGCTGGGTTGGCGAGGTGAGCACGCCCGGTGGACGCTATCTTACGGCTTACCAGCCTTTGCATGATTACCAGGGTAACAACATTGGTATGCTGGAGGTCGGATATCTTGTTGCGCCATTGAAGCAGGCCTACCTGCGTGACCTGGTCATGTTCGGTATTTTATTGCTGTTAATTGTATTTCTGGCCACCCTGCTCGGAATCCTGGGAGCACGACGCATTTTCAAGCCTATCGAACGGATTGCGGAAGTAGTGCGTGCACAGGAGACGGGTCATGATCAACGGATCGGAGAGATGAATAGCCGGGATGAAATCGGTGAGCTGGCCCGGCGTTTCGATCGCATGCTGGACCTGCTGCATGAACGCAACGCCGAGATTCAGCACGCTGCAGACAACCTGGAACAACAGGTCGAGGAAAGAACGCGGGAGCTCAAGCTCAAGAACGCATACCTGAAAAACAGTCTCGAATTGTTACGTGAAACCCGCAGCCAGCTGGTCATGGCGGAAAAGTTTGCTGCCCTGGGTGAGCTTACAGCGGGTATTGCTCATGAGATTAACAATCCCACGGCGGTCATTCTTGGCAACATGGATATCATGATCGAGGAATTGAGTGAATCCACTGAACCGGTGGCGACAGAAGTTCAATTGATTTACGAGCAGGTCTACCGGATACGTAACATCGTAGAGAAATTGTTGAAATATTCCCGGGCTTCACCAATCAACCTGAAGCTTGATCAGGTTGATGTTAACCGGCTGGTTGAGGACACGATAATGCTGGTCCGGCATGAAGCCGAGCGCAAGTCAGCCAGTATTATCACCGAACTGAGCTCAGCCAACTGTGAAGTCAAAATAGATGCACAGGAGCTGCAACAGGTACTGATCAACCTTTTAATCAATGCCATCCACGCCATCGATAACCACGGCACGATTCGAATTAATACCAAAGTCAGCAAAAGCGATGATGTCATCATTCAGGTCATCGATAATGGCGAGGGAATTGATAATGACACGATTGACAAAATCTTCGATCCCTTCTATTCCACAAAGGGTAATGTTGGTACAGGGCTCGGGCTGTCGGTCAGTTATGGGTTGATTCACCGTTACGGTGGCAACCTGGAAGTCAGTTCGACATCGGGACAGGGCACGGTCTTCACGGTGACATTACACCGGGATCCGAAATTGGCGCCCCAGGTACACGCCCTGTTTGATCTCCATTCTCACGAACAAGCCAATCGGGACAGGATGCTGCATGAATGAAGAAACGCTGAATACGCAAATTCGACGGTTTTTAAAGAAAGTGGGCATCCAGTCCCAACAGGCCATGGAAAAAGCCATTCGTGATGCGCTGGATAACGGTAAGTTGCGGGGTGACGAAACGCTGCAGGCGGTGGTCCAACTGGATATTGGTGAGCTGGATCTTACCTTGCAGATTCAGGGCGATATTGCCCTGGAAAGCGAGGATTAACCTGGCGACCAGATAATTTCACCGCACTGGTCGAACCGATAGCCGCCGAACTGCCGGGCGATGTCCTGCATCTCACGACTCTTGAGGTGCTGTAACAGGCTCAGGAACAGTTGGCGGAAGTAGATTGGCCGTGGCAGGACCAGATCAAACGCCTCCCAGCCGACCGGTATAAACTGCAGGCCGAATTCACGGGCCACACTTCTTGGTCCCGGCGCGATATCCGCCTGGGCCTGGCTGAGCAGCGAAGCGATCTCGCGTTCGGTCTGTAATTTCAGTGCACTGTTGAGTTGTGACAGATCCACACCGTATTCCGCCGCAGTTTCCTCCAGGAAGCGTTGCGAGCCGGCCCCGTCACTGCGCATTGCCCATATCCAGTTCTGTCGAAACACGTCGGCAATTTCCATTTCGTCGACAACCAGATCGGGACTGAGCATGAAACCCTGCTCGCGCTGAAACAGCCGCACAATTAACCACTGGTTCGCCTCGTCAAACTGCTGGATCAATGCCGCATGGCGAATATGGCTCTCCTGTAACGGGCCCCAGTGAATGGCGCAGAGATCGATGCGGCGCCGGGCCAACAATGAGAGTCCAAGAGTTGTACCCGTTGGTGCATAGCTGATCAGGGCATCGGCTTCGAACTGGCTGATGAGGTAACTTGCCAGCCGGTTCAGCAATGGATCGTCACTACCGGCTATCAATAGCCGGTCGGTGAGAACACCGCCGTGGCTGGATTCATACAGCCAGTTGTCGATGAGTGATTTAGGAAACAGCCATTTACCCGTAACCTTGGTTCCCGGCAACAGTCCGTCATTGGCCAGGGCATAAATCTTTTTCTCGTTTATCTGCAGGTACTCGGCCAGTTGCCGGGCGTTGAGAAACACGGGATCGCGCGCTTCACCGTCCCGGCCGGTGCCGGGTGACCATTGCGAATCCTGCATGTTCATGTTGCTGGCCATGTTTACACCGAGGCGGCCCGGCTGTGCGGACGAGGTTGCGGTTTCATTTTCGGCACGGCATCAAAGGTGATGTTCTCTGCCCCGTTGTAGATCAGAAAATGCTGACCCTTGGCC
>JASFNY010000306.1:0-3153 GCA_050116795.1 Thiohalophilus sp. | reverse complement strand
GGCAATGCTTCAGCAATCGATCTGGACACGTCGTCCACCACAATCACCAAGCTCGATTGCACCCAGCTTGCCAATGATATCACCATTATCCTCACCAGCGGTGTCGTTGGTAGCGTAGATTGCACAAATAGTCCTAATGATTATATCGGCATGAGTGTGTGTCACACCAGTGGTTTGAAGACATCACGCACAGAAGCCGAATCGACTGTTCCCGATGTAAATGACCCGTCTATTCCAACCTGCCCATCTTTCGGTTCACTGACAGATGTCGGTGGGGTACAAAAATGCGTCGGCGTTGTGGAAGGTTCTGCATTCCCCACGGCTACCACCGCTCAGGGCACAGTTACTTCCCGTTACCCGGGGTCTGATTGCAGCGTTGGCACCGCTGGCACTGAAGCGACCGCTTCTGTTCAATAAGTACCGGCTTTTAGTAATGCCACATAAGAGGAAGGCTCGTGCCTTCCTCTTTTTTTTTGTATCATTTGCCTGCCATGGACATTAATCTCATTCGAGTTTTCTCACACTCGCTGCAACTCATGCTGCGGCAAAAACTCCTGCCACTGGCGGCATTCGCTTTTGCCGCAGTATTGATTGCAAGTGCCCTGGCGGCGGAATTCGGCGGTCGGCAACCGGCCACGGTGGCGCTGGATGTGGGCCTCTCTACACTACGCCTGGTGCTGCCCTTGTTTATGGTGTTTCAGGTCCAGGAACTGTTCTCGCGGGAATTTGAACGTAAATTTTATCAGGTCAGCCTGACTTACCCCGTTTCACGGATTTCCTGGCTACTGGGCCGATTTCTCGCGCTGCTGGGGGCCAGTGTCGCCCTGCTGCTGCTGATTGCCATCGTGCTGTCCATCCAGGTCTCCGTGATCGGACAGGGTTATGCCCAGCCAACTCCGGTCGGACTGGGCCTGCCATACTGGACGACGATCGCCTTCATCGGGCTGGATATGCTGGTCCTGATTTGCCTGGCCTGTTTCCTGGCGGTGATTGCCGTCACCCCGAGTTTCGTCCTGATCGGTACCCTGGGCTTCATGCTGATCGCCCGCTCCTACTCGGCCGTGCTGATGCTGCTTACCAGCGATGTCAAAGTAGTTGAACATCAGGAGGCTTATCGCGCCAACCTTGGCGTACTGGGCTATCTGCTGCCGGATCTGGGCGCACTGGATGTGCGCATGACCACTCTCTATGGACAAATGCAATTTTTGCCTGATGACTGGCCACTGCTGGGCATCAGTGCTCTGCTGTATGCACTGGGTTTCCTCGGTCTGAGCCTCTGGCTGTTCAACCGCAAGCAGTTTGCCTGAGATGCCGGACCGGTTTTTCAGGCAACCGCTGATTTATGCCCTGCTTTGTTTCGGCGGCTTTGTCGCCCTGGTGTCCTGGCGTAGCGAACAACCGCCAATGCCCGCCCCTCCTGCTCCGCATGATCGAGTGGTTATTAAAGCTCCCGTGCTGATCCCATTGTATGCCGGCGATCGATTCCTGGCTGCGGATCTGGAGACCATCCGCCTGAGCGCCACCGGCATCGACCTTCAAGGTCGAATTGATTCCAACTACCTCATTCGCGCCCATAAAGTCGTCTCCCGACTCAATTCCTGTCAGGAGAATAACTACTATTTCGCCAATGCCCTGCTAACCTGGGGTGGCGCTGTTGAGCAAGGCGGGGAGATACTGCATCGCGCGACCGAATGCCGATTCTGGGACGAACTGCCACCGTTTCTCTATGGCTTTAATCAATACTTCTTCAACAAGAACATCAACAAAGCACAACAGTACCTGGAGATTGCCGCCAAACGAGCCGATCAAAACGCGGCGGGTTACCGTCGATTTGCCATCATGATCGAGGCAAAACAGATCGACGATGCTCGAGTGGCACGGGACTTCCTTATCGGGGAGCGGGACAAAGCCGATGATCCCAAACTCAAAGCCATGCTGGACAAGCGTGTGCAACGCGTGGAAGGCCTGATCCTGCTACGCGATGCGCAACGCACTTATGAGGAGCGTACCGGTCATACCCTGCAACAGCCCGAGGAATTGATTAAGGCCGGTATCCTGGATGAATTTCCCCGTGACCCTATGAGATGGGGTTATAAATTTGAAAACGGCCAGTTCGAATTGAAACAAATCAAAGTAGGTGGCGTGGAGTATTGATGATGGCTGCACTTGTATTTCATAACGTGAGTAAAACCTTCCGGAGTCGCAAAGGCGAAGTTCAGGCCCTGAAAAACATCAACCTGGAGATTCCCGAAGGAGAAGTGTTCGGCTTTGTGGGCCCCAACGGGGCCGGAAAATCCACCACTATCAAGGTCATGCTGGACATCATCAATGATTATGAAGGCGAGGCTTTCATCTATGGAACACCGTCACATCGCGCAGAAGCTCGTAAGGAAGTCGCCTATCTGCCTGAAACGCCCGCACTTTACGACCAGTTCACACCACTGGAAATCCTGCGCATGGCCCTGCGCATGAACGGAATTCGCCGCAAGGACGAAACTGGCTGGTGCATGCAGTGGCTGGAGCGCTTTTCGGTCGCGGAATACGCCAAGCGACGTATACGCCAGCTCTCGAAGGGTAATGTCCAGCGCGTTGCACTTGCACACACCCTGGTCGCCGAACCCCGTCTGCTGGTGCTGGATGAACCACTTTCAGGCCTGGATCCAGTTGGTCGCAAGGATGTGGTGGACCTGCTGATGGAATACAAGAACCATGGCGGGGCCATTTTCTTCACCTCGCATGTACTGCACGATGTAGAGCGAATTGCCGATCGATTTGGCTTTATCCATCAGGGTGAACTGATTACCACGCGCTCCCCGCGGGAGCTGCTCAGCGAGCATGCCGACCAGCTAATCGTGCGCTATCAGGGGAATGATGTCACCGATGGAGAACAGCTGCGTGAGGGGGAATACCAGTATCAGCTGGATCAGGCTTCACTGTCCGACTGGCTAAGTCGGCTGAACCGTGACGGCGGTCATATTCTGAATATCCAACCCGCCACATCGCTGGAATCGGTGTTTTTCCATATTCTCGAGGACAAATCATCCGGTAATGAAACCGCGCGGTGAGTAAAATATTCGCACTATGATCGAATCTGCGAACAACTTGGCACAAAAATGGCCTGATACGGGTTATCGTCTTTGAGTTGAAGGTCGA
>JASFNY010000305.1:0-3170 GCA_050116795.1 Thiohalophilus sp. | reverse complement strand
ACCTTCCATTTCATATAGCATGCGTCCCGGCTGAATCTGGGCAACCCAGTATTCAACGTTACCTTTACCCTTGCCCTGACGAACTTCCAGCGGCTTCTGGGTGACCGGCTTGTCCGGGAAAATACGAATCCAGATCTTGCCGCCACGCTTGATGTAACGGTTCATGGCACGACGTGCCGCTTCGATCTGGCGCGCAGTAATCCGTCCGCGTCCGGTCGCTTTCAGGCCATATTCACCAAAGCTGACCTTACTGCCACGCTGGGCCAGGCCGCGGTTACGACCCTTCTGTTGCTTGCGAAATTTTGTCCGTTTCGGCTGCAGCATGCTTCAAACTCCCAATCAACCCGCCGCCGCTTTTGCAGCTTCAGCTTCGCCTTCTTCATGTTTACCAATGATTTCACCCTTGAAGATCCAGACCTTGACACCGATGATGCCGTAAGTGGTCTGCGCTTCAGCGAAACCATAATCAATATCTGCACGCAGGGTATGCAGCGGCACACGACCTTCGCGATACCATTCAGTACGTGCAATTTCGGCGCCGTTCAGGCGGCCAGCAACATTAATCTTGATGCCCTGGGCACCCAGACGCATGGTGTTCTGTACTGCGCGCTTCATGGCCCGGCGGAACATGATGCGGCGCTCAAGCTGCTGGGCCACGCTTTCGGCAACCAGCTGGGCGTCGAGTTCCGGCTTGCGCACTTCTTCGATGTTGATGTGCACGGACGGCAGGCCCATTCTTTTGGTCACGTCATTCCGCAGGCGTTCGATGTCTTCACCCTTCTTGCCAATAACCAGGCCGGGGCGCGCGGTATGAATGGTAATGTTCGCGCTGCCCTGGGTCCGTTCGATCTGGATGCGGCTGACTGAAGCCTGTTTCAGGCGTTCTTTCAGATACTCGCGCACCTCGATGTCCTGGTTCAGGAAATCGGCATAATTCTTGTTGTCGGCATACCACTTGGACGTCCAGTCCCTGACGATGCCGAGACGAATGCCTGTAGGATGTACTTTCTGACCCATCAGCTTCTCTCTTACTTTTCGGACACAGTCACGGTGATGTGACTGGTACGTTTAAAAATATGGTTGGCCTGGCCTTTGGCGCGGGCTTCCCAGCGCTTGTAGGTCGGACCTTCGTCAACGGTGATCGCCTTGATCTTCAATTCGTCGATGTCGGCACCATCGTTGTGTTCCGCATTGGCAATCGCGGACTCCAGAACCTTCTTGACGATCGCGGCAGCCTTCTTGGGGCTGAACGTCAGCGTCTGCAGGGCGCGCTCGACCGGAAGACCACGAACCTGATCAGCCACCAGACGGCATTTCTGCGGCGAAATGCGTGCATAGCGTAATTTTGCTGCGGTTTCCATTCTCTAAAACCTCTTACCTGGCTTTCTTGTCAGCAACGTGACCCTTGAAGGTCCGCGTCGGCGCAAATTCACCCAGCTTGTGACCGACCATGTTCTCTGAAACCAGAACTGGTACATGCTGGCGACCATTGTGTACAGCAATCGTCAAACCAACCATTTCCGGCAGCACCATGGAACGGCGCGACCAGGTCTTGATCGGCTTCTTGCTGTTTGTTTCCACCGCCTGATCCACCTTTTTAGCAAGGTGTAAATCGACGAAAGGACCTTTCTTGATAGAACGTGGCATTTACTCGCTCTCTATCCGTTATTTCTTGTTTCGACGACGTACGATCATATTATCGGTACGCTTGTTACTCCGGGTCTTGTAACCCTTGGTCGGCACACCCCACGGGGTAACCGGGTGACGACCACCGGAGGTACGGCCTTCACCACCACCGTGTGGATGGTCTACCGGGTTCATCGCCACACCGCGAACGGTGGGACGCACACCCCGCCAGCGCTTGGCACCGGCTTTGCCGAGCTTGCGCAGGCTGTGTTCACTGTTGCTCACCTCGCCGATAGTGGCACGGCAATCGGCATGCACCCGGCGCATCTCGCTGGAACGCAACCGGATAGTCGCGTAATCACCATCACGAGCGACCAGCTGGCAGGAAGCCCCCGCGCTGCGCGCGATCTGGGCACCCTTGCCGGGTTTCATTTCCACGGCGTGCACGGTGGTGCCAACCGGGATGTTGCGCAACGGCATGCAGTTACCGGCCTTGATCTGGGCACTGGTGCCGGAAACCACGGTATCGCCGGTATTGACGCCCTTCGGTGCCAGGATATAGCGACGCTCGCCGTCTTTATAAAGGACCAGCGCAATACGTGCACTGCGATTGGGATCGTATTCGATCCGCTCGATGGTACCGTCGATACCATCCTTGTTACGCTTGAAGTCGATCAGGCGATAATGCTGCTTGTGACCACCACCCTTGTGACGGGTAGTAATCCGGCCCTGGTTGTTACGACCACCGGTGCGGGATTTCTTTTCCAGCAACGGCGCGTGCGGCTTGCCTTTGTGAAGATCGTCGGTAACGACCTTGACGACAAAGCGGCGCCCTGCGGATGTCGGTTTTGACTTTACAATCGCCATTTTTAATTCCTTAAACCTTACTCAGCACCCATAAAGTTGATGTCCTGGCCGGCCTTGATACGCACATAGGCCTTCTTCCAGTCTTTGCGGCGACCCATACCAAGCGAGGTGCGCTTGGTCTTGCCTTTCATATTGGTCACCTGGACACCTTCAACTTCGACATTGAACAGCAGTTCAACGGCTTTCTTGATTTCAGTCCGGGTTGCGCTCGGCACAACCTTGAACACCACCTGATTGGCCTGATCGGCCAGCAGGGTGCTCTTTTCGGAGATATGCGGCTCCAGCAGCACGTTCATCAGACGTTCCTGGTTCATGCCAGCACCTCCTGAAGTTTTTCAACGGCACCCGCGGTCATCAATACCTTGTCATGACCAACCAGAACGACCGGGTCGACATAGCCGACTTCACAAATGCCGACCTTGTGCAGGTTACGGGCAGACAGCAGCAATGCCTCGTTCAGCTCATGGGTCACAACCATGACATTGTCCAGACCCAGGCCATTGAGCTTTTCAACCAGCTCTTTGGTTTTGGGTGCGTCCATTTTCAGATCGTCGATCACTACCAGGCGATCCTGACGAACCAGTTCCGACAGAATTGAACGCATCGCTGCACGATACATTTTCTTGTTCAGCTTTTGAGACCAGTCCTGCGGTTTCGCCGCGAAGGTCTTGCCACCG
>JASFNY010000304.1:0-3172 GCA_050116795.1 Thiohalophilus sp. | reverse complement strand
CTCCAGTTCCGCGGGAACGAAACCATGCTCCATTAAATAAGTGTAGGGTTCCGTGCCGAGCAGGGCCACGCTCAGGCGGGGACGGTGGCGAAACAGGCGCTGGCTTCCACAGGCATGTATCCGCCCCAGCATTCTGCCCAGCCAACGCAGGTGCTCGGGGTCATCCAGCTCGGGCGGCCTCCCCCCGCGGCGCGGGTACAGGGCCAGGCGATAACCCGCAAAATGCAGCAAAGTCTGATCACCGGGCAGTTCCAGCGGGGCAATGACGGGAATCTCCAGTTCCGCCAGTTCCCGGGCGAAGGCATGTTCTTCCAGGATCCCTTCATCCGTCCAGCGGCCGGGCCGGTATATCTTGGTAACCAGGAAATCACCGTTCTCCAGGCCGACCTGGTAGACCCGGTTTTCGTAGCTGTTCAGGGCCAACAGGGCACCACTGACTTGAAATCCACAGGATTCGACAGCATCCAGAACCAGAGACGGAGTCAGATTGGCATAAGGCAGCGCGTCTTCGCCCAATTCGATCTCCTGTCTCACAGCTCGTTGCAGTTCATGATAAATTAGGCGCCTTCAGTACAAGATTCATTTACACAGTATATCAGGTAGGTAACCCCCGAATGTCCAACTCACTGCTTGAAATGACCGGCTTGCCGCCGTTCAGCAAGATCAAACCGGAAGATGTCGAACCGGCAGTCGACACTCTGCTAAAACAAAACCGGGAACAACTTCAGCATCTGCTCACCAATACCGGGAAGTACAGCTGGGACAACCTGATTCAACCGCTTGAAGAGATGGACGATCGTCTGGATCGTGTCTGGTCGCCGGTGAGCCACATGAATTCCGTGGTCAATAGTGATGAATTGCGCGAAGCATATAATGCCTGTTTGCCCAAACTCAGTGATTACGGTACTGAGCTGGGACAAAATGAGCAACTTTACCGCGCCTACAAGAGCATCGCTGATTCACCCGAATACGAACAACTGGGCGCAGCACAAAAGAAAATCATCGACAATGCATTACGGGACTTTCATCTTTCCGGTGTCGATCTTCCGGCGGACAAAAAACAGCGCTACAAGGAAATCCAGCAACGCCTGTCCAGCCTTACCACCAAGTTTGAAGAAAACCTGCTCGACGCGACTCATGCCTGGCACAAGCAAATCACGGATGAGAATCAGCTGGCCGGTCTGCCAGAATCGGCCCGCGCTATGGCCAAACAGGCCGCCGGTGATAAGCAACTCGACGGCTGGGTCTTTACCCTCGACTTTCCTTCCTATTACGCGATCCTGAGTTATGCCGATGATCGCAAACTGCGTAGCGAAATGCATGAAGCCTATGTCACACGGGCATCTGATCAAGGACCCGGTGCGGGACAATGGGACAACTCCGAAGTTATGGAAGAGATACTTGCGCTGCGTCATGAACTGGCCGGTTTGCTTGGCTTTGCCAACTATGCCGAACGCTCGCTGGCTACCAAGATGGCCGAGTCGCCCGATCAAGTGCTGTCATTCCTGCACGATCTGGCCCGCAAGGCAAAACCAGTGGCTGAACAAGATCTGGAAGAACTGGCAGTGTTTGCCCGTGAAGAGCATGGCCTGGACAAACTGGAGCCGTGGGACATTGCCTACTATTCGGAAAAACTGCGCCAGCACAAGTACGCGGTTTCCCAGGAAGATCTCAAGGCCTATTTCCCTGAGTCCCGGGTAATACCCGGCATGTTCGAGGTGGTCAAACGTCTGTACGGCATCGAGATCAGGGAAACCGATGATGTCGACACCTGGCATCCGGATGTTCGCTTTTACGAAATTCGTGACGGGCAGGGCAACCTGCGCGGACAGTTTTATCTCGATTTGTATGCTCGTGCCAAGAAGCGCGGTGGTGCCTGGATGGACGACTGCCGCGGCCGATTGCGCCAACATAACGGCGACCTGCAAACACCCGTCGCCTACCTGACCTGCAATCTGACCCCGCCAATCGGTGACGACCCGGCATTGTTCACCCATGACGAGGTAATTACCCTGTTCCATGAGTTCGGTCATGGCCTGCATCACATGTTGACGCAGGTCGATTATATTGGTGTTTCGGGCATCAACGGTGTGGCCTGGGACGCGGTCGAGCTGCCGAGCCAGTTCATGGAAAACTGGTGCTGGGAGCGCGAAGCCCTGGATATTATTACCGGGCATTATCAAACCGGTGAACCATTACCGGAAGATCTTTATCGTAAGATGTATGCTGCAAAAAACTTCCAGGCAGGCCTGCGAATGGTGCGTCAGCTGGAATTCGCCCTGTTCGATTTTCGGCTGCATCTGGAATACGATCCGGCACAGGGAGGCCGAATCCAGCAGATACTGGACCAGGTCCGCGACGAGGTAACGGTTGTGAAGCCTGCGCCCTATAATCGGTTTCAGCACGGATTCTCACATATATTTGCCGGCGGCTACGCGGCAGGCTACTACAGTTATTTGTGGGCTGAAGTCCTGTCCGCCGATGCCTTCTCGCTGTTCGAAGAGAACGGGATATTCGATCGCCCTACCGGGAACCGCTTCCTGAACTCGGTTCTGGAACAGGGAGGAACCCGTGAGCCCATGGAACTGTTCGTCAGTTTTCGGGGCAGGGAACCGGAGATCGACGCCCTGTTGCGTCACAACGGTATTGCCGCCTGATCAGCAGAACCTCTGCTCAGGACAGGATTGGGAAAAATTATGAAAAAACTATATCAGTTATTGTGCTTTGTTCTGTTGGCAGGCATGGCCACGATGAGTTCGGCCAAAACCGAGTATGTGACCGACCGAATCGAGATCGGCGTTCATCAACAACCGGATATCAACAGTGCCATCACCACACAGCTGCCCAGCGGCTCCGGCGTGGAAGTGTTACAGGAACACAATGGCTTCAAACGGGTACAACTGGAGAACGGCAGCCAGGGCTGGATTAATGCTGAATACCTCGTTGAGCGTAAGCCGACAGCGCTGGAATATGACCAGCTTGCCGAGAAGAACAAGCAACTGACCAGCCAGCTTGAGCAAACCAACCAGAAGCTGGCCAAGGTTGAACGAACCCTTCAGGTTCGACGCGACGAACTCTCCAATGCCCGATCTACCATTGATGATCTGAAAAACAAGCTCAAGTCGGAAGGCAAGATCGTGCAATCTGATCCGGAACTCGAAAAAACCCTGGC
>JASFNY010000303.1:0-3231 GCA_050116795.1 Thiohalophilus sp. | reverse complement strand
ACCAGCCTGGCATCCATCGATTCAATTCGAACCGTGTGGTCCATGAATGCACTGGCGATCTGTTCGACTTCGGTGCGATAGCCGGTCACATCCGGCAAAAACAGACGGACCATCGAGACCAGTACCGCCATAATGATGACAATGGTCGCGATGCTGTACCAGACAGCTCGCCGCACGATGCGGATATATTTTTTTGCTTTAGACACCGGATAGTTGTCAATTAGTGTTTCTCAAGAGTGCGATTTACCAATCACATAAGCACTACGTCAAACTGCTCCTGGGTATATTCTGACTCGACCTGGAACTTGATTGGCTTGCCGATAAATTCTTCCAGCTCAGCCACACTGGTGGATTCTTCATCCAGCAGCACATCGACTACCGGTTGGGCAGCGAGCACCAGGAACTGCTGGGCGTCAAATTGTCTTGCTTCACGCAGAATATCCCGGAAAATTTCATAACAAACTGTTTCCGCCGTCAGCAAGGTTCCACGGCCACTACAAGTTGGACAAGGTTCACAGAGTATATGTTCCAGGCTTTCGCGGGTACGTTTGCGGGTCATTTCCACCAGGCCCAGCGTCGAGACCTCGGTGATATGGGTCTTGGCATGATCCCGTTCCAGGTTCCGTTCCAGGGCGCGCAATACCTGGCGACGGTGCTCGACATCAGCCATATCAATAAAATCGATAATGATAATCCCGCCGAGGTTACGTAGCCGCAACTGCCGGATGATGGCCTGGGTTGCTTCCAGGTTGGTTTTGAAAATGGTTTCTTCCAGGTTGCGGTGACCAACAAAAGCCCCGGTATTGACGTCGATAGTCGTCATAGCTTCGGTCTGATCGATAATCAGATATCCGCCTGATTTGAGTTGCACCTTGCGTTGCAGTGCGCGGTGTATTTCGTCTTCAACACCGTACAGATCAAATATCGGTCGTTCCCCCGGATAATATTCAATCCGGTCCGCCAGTTCGGTAATAAATTTTGTGGCAAATTTTTTGACCTTGTGGAATGTTTCGTTGGAATCGATGCGGACCTTTTCGATATCGGTGCCGCTCAAATCACGCATGGTGCGCATTACCAGCGGCAAATCCTCGTATATCAGGTTGTCCTCCTCACCATTGCCTGACTGGCTACGCTCCTGGATGGATTTCCACAACTTCTGCAGGAACAACATGTCATTGTAAATCGCTTCCTCGGAAACCCCGTCGGCAACGGTCCTCACGATATAACCGCCCGGTTCAAATTCACCGGTATATTTGGCAACGATATCCTTCAATCGTTGACGTTCGGTTTCTTCTTCTATTTTCTGTGATACACCAACATGTTCGGCGCCCGGCATATACACCAGATAGCGTGACGGTATCGAAATCTGGGTGGTCAGGCGTGCGCCTTTGGTTCCCATGGGATCCTTGATCACCTGGACAATGACATCCTGTCCTTCACGCAGCAGTTCCATGATGGTTTCGGACGGTTTCTCACCGTTACCATTCCCACCATTTTTGTCGCTGGAAGTCACGATGTCCGAAACATGCAGGAACGCGGTGCGTTCCTGGCCCATTTCAATAAATGCCGCCTGCATCCCGGGCAGCACCCGACTGACTTTGCCGCGGTAGATGTTTCCCACCAGACCGCGCTTACGAGCCCGTTCAATATGTACCTCCTGCAGTACGCCGTTTTCTACGTAGGCAACACGGGTCTCCTGGGGGGTGACATTGATTAGCAGTTCTTCACTCATAATCTATTCCCGATCAATTTTTTGTTATAAACAGCCCGACACCGGCCTGTTGTAGTAATTCTGCTGTTTCAAATAAAGGTAGCCCCATAACTCCCGAGTAACTGCCGCGCAGTTCACGAATAAAGGCAGCCGCATAACCCTGAATGGCGTAGGCCCCGGCCTTGTCAACGCATTCCCCGGTTTGCCAGTATTGCTCGCATTCCTGCTCGGTCAGCGGGCGAAACACCACGCTACTGATATTCAGCCGGGTTTGCTCCTGGTTATTGGCCAGCGCCACCGCGGTCAACACCCGGTGTTCTCGTCCGGACAACCGGCGTAACATTGCCAGTGCTTCCTGTTTGTCCTGCGGTTTGCCCAGAATTACGTTATCCACCACCACCGCGGTATCCGAGCCCAATACCGGGTGGGTATCCTGCTGCCCGACCATGTCCCTGCCGGCACGTGCCTTGTCCAGAGCCACACGCTGCACATAAGACTCGGGCGTTTCGTCAGGCAGTACACGCTCGCTGACTGACACATTCAGTAACCGGTAATGCACACCAATCTGCTCCAGCAGTTCGCGACGTCGGGGTGAAGCGGAAGCCAGATAAATTTCGAATTCGGCCATACTCAAAGTTTATTCTATTTATGATATGGATGATGTTTGATAATACTCATGGCACGATACAACTGTTCTGCCACGATAATCCGCACCAGCGGATGAGGCAAGGTCAGGGCCGATAACGACCACTTCCCTGTCGCCTGCTGCAGACATTGCCGTGACAGGCCGTCGGGTCCGCCGATCAGCAAGGCGATATCCTGTCCCGACTGTAGCCAGTCAGTCAGTTTGTCCGCCAGTTGTTCGGTATGCCAGCTGCTGCCGTGGGTGTCCAGCGCCCAGACCTGGCTGTTCCTGGGAATAGCCGCCAACAGGCGTTCCCCTTCCTGCTGTTTCAGTTGTTCAATGCTGGCGGATTTGCTGCGCCTGGCGAGAGGAATCTCGATGAGATTCAGGCGACATTCGGGAGGCATGCGCCTGGCAAACTCGTTGTAGCCTTCCTGCACCCAGCCGGGCATTCTGGTTCCCACCGCAAGAAGATGAATCTGCATTCAGCGCCTTTGTTCAGTTCAACACGAATTAATCAACACGATCTGTCTGACGTTTTATTTTTCGGCTGCCGCCGGGCTTTCCTCACCCCAGAGTTTTTCCAGGTTATAGAAATCACGAATTGCCGGTTGCATGATATGCGCCACCACGTCACCGAGATCGATCAGTATCCATTCGGCATGCTGTTCACCTTCCGTACCCAGCGGTCTGACACCCGCTTGCTTGGCTTTCTCAATAATGTTGTCAGAGATGGCCTTGACCTGTCGCGACGTGTTTCCGGTTGCAATCACCATAACATCGGTAACACTGGATTTATCAATGACATCCAGCACCTTGATATCGGTACCCTTGACGTCCTCAATCGCGTCCACTACCAGTTGTTTCAATTGTTCCGCATTCAACATCGTATTTC
>JASFNY010000302.1:0-3237 GCA_050116795.1 Thiohalophilus sp. | reverse complement strand
ATCCCCTCGATGGTCCGTATTTTGAAGAAACGTATTACATCACCCCGGGTCGTCTTTCCGGGCCTCAACAACAACAACTTTACCGGGTGATCACCGACACCTGTGCCGCCTACGGGTTACGGGAAGGTCCGATCCATGCCGAGTGCCGGATCAATGATCAGGGTGCCTGGGTGCTGGAAGTGGCAGCCCGGACCATTGGCGGCATGTGCGGTCAGTTGTTGCAGTTCGGTACCGGTCTCAGCCTGGAGCAACTGGTACTGCAGCATGCGATGGGCAAGCCAATCGCGATAGAACCGATGCCGGGCGGTGCCGGAGTATTGATGATCCCGATTCCCGGGGCCGGCCTGCTCAAGCGGGTCGAGGGTTTGTTACAGGCACAGCGGGTGCCGTATATCGAGGATATCAGTATCCAGATCCGCGAGGGGTACGAAGTCAAACCGTTGCCGGAAGGTGCCAGTTATCTCGGCTTTATTTTCGCCCGCGCACCGAGTCCGGATCTGGCAGAGCAGGCTTTGCGCGAGGCGCATGCCTGTCTGAATATCGTTATCGATCCATTGATTCAGGTACGGGTTGCCTGATGGAGGAAGTATTGAGTACCGCACCGCAACAATACCAGCTGGTTGAAACCCGGTTGCAGGAAAAACTCGGGGACGGCACGACCCGCTGTAATCTGTGCCTGTGGCGTTGCCGACTCAAGCATGGTCAGCGTGGCTTCTGTCAGGCCCATGTCAATCGCCACGGCACCCTGTATAACCTGTCATACGGCATTCTGTCGGCCATCGATATCGGGCCGATCGAGGACAAGCCGGTCAAACATTTCCATCCCGGCACGCAGGTGATGTCGGTCGGCAGTTACGGTTGCAATTTTCGTTGCGGCGGTTGCCATAACCTGGAAATTTCCTGGGGCACCGAGTCCCTGGATCAACTGGCAAAAGGTGAGTCCACCGCCGCCTACGTGACACCGGAACAGCTGGTAACGGCGGCCAAACGGCACGGCGTTCAGGGTATCGCCTTTACCTATTCGGAACCGGCGGTATGGCTGGAGTATGTACTGGATGTGTCGAAACTGGCGCGGCAGACCGGGTTGTATACCGTCTATGTCAGTAACAGTTTTGTCACTGACGAGGCGCTGGAACTGATGGCACCATGGGTCGATGTGCTGTGTTCCGACATCAAGAGCCTGGATGACGAATTTTATAAAAAGATCTGCCCGGTCGCGTCGGTGCAGCAGGTACTGGATTCCATTGAAAAGGCGCAGCAACTGGGCATCCATGTCGAGACCCGGACCAATGTGATTCCCGGTTATAACGATGATCCGGCCATGCTGAAACAGATTGCCCGGTGGATTCATGATCATCTCGGTGCCGACAGCCCCTGGCATATCACCCGATTCTTTCCCGCCTACAAGTTACAGGATGTCCCGCCCACCCCGTCGGCCTCACTGTGGCAGGGCTATGACGTGGCCCTGCAGGTCGGTCTCAACCACGTTTATGTATACGACGACAAGGGTTGTGACTGTGCCGGGGAAAATCTCCCGGTGGAGGCCTATCTCGATGATGATCCGGCGAAGATTCACCAGGTGAAAAAATGCAGTGCCTCCTGTTGCGGCGAAGAGGGCGTGCTGCTGAAAAAATACGAAACTGCGAGTGAATAGCTCTCAGGAAGAGCAACTGACCTCGATTTGCTCGGCCCAGTCGGGTGGTTCGCCGGCATAATGCGCCATTTCCGGATGTTCGTCGAAGGGATGGCGCAATAATTCCAGTAACCTGTCTACTTCACTGAAGTCTTTCTGTTGCGCCTTTTCTATTGCAATCTGTGCCATGTAATTGCGCAGGATGTATTTGGGATTGACCTGGCGCATATTTACCCGGCGTTCAGCATCAGCGCTGTTTTCTTTATGTAATTGTTGGCGGTAGTGTTGCGCCCACTGATCGAAGGCCTCGCGTTCGATAAACAGGTCCCGGATCCGCGCATTGGTTGCGCCATCATCGCTATCGAATTCGCACAAGGCGCGGAACAGCCGGGTATAGTCAACATGGTTGGCCTGCATGATACGGGTCAGTTCGTTAAGCAGTTGATGATTTTCGTCACTGATCTCGTTCAGGCCCAGCTTGGCCATCATCAATTCACGATACTGCCGAACGAAAGCCGGTTCATATTGTTCCAGGCAGGCACGGGCGTCATCGACACTGAGCAACGGTGTCAGCGCCTGGGCCAGGCAGGTCAGGTTCCACAGGCCGATATTGGGTTGCTGATCGAAGGCGTAGCGACCGTGATGATCCGAATGATTACAGATGTAATCGGGCTGATAACGTTCCATGAAACCGTAGGGGCCATAATCCAGCGTGAGGCCGAGAATCGACATGTTATCGGTATTCATGACCCCGTGGGCAAATCCGACCGCTTGCCACCTGGCGATCAGTTCGGCCGTGCGCACCACCACCTGCTGGAACAGATCGACATAAGGCGTCTGGCTTTGTGACAGTTCCGGGTAGTGATGTTCGATCACATAGTCTGCCAGTTGTTGAATGGCATCGTGTTGCTGGCGATAGTAAAACACTTCAAAGGAGCCGAAGCGGACATGCGATGGCGAGATCCGCGCCAGGATGGCACCGGTTTCGATCTGTTCACGGTAGACTTCGGCATCACTGCCGATCACAGCCAGGGCGCGCGTGGTGGGAATACCGAGGCCGTGCATGGCTTCGCTGCAAAGATATTCGCGAATGCTGGAACGCAATACGGCGCGACCGTCGCCACTTCTGGAGTAGGGCGTCAACCCGCTGCCCTTGAGCTGGATATCGAATTTCTCGCCCTGTGGATTACGCAGTTCACCCAGCAGGATGGCCCGGCCGTCACCGAGTTGTGGCACATAATGACCAAACTGATGACCGGCATAGAGCATGGCCAGCGGCTGAGACTCCGCCGGCAGTGACTTGCCACTGATCAGATCCAGCCATTCCTGTTCGGGGTAACGGTTTGCCTCGAGCCCCAGCAGCGCGGCGACTTCCGGGTTCAGGCTGACCAGGTAATGCGACTCATCAAATGGCGTTGGATTGACACGGGAATAAAATTTATCCGGCAGCCTGGCGTAGGTATTGTCAAAACGCAGGGCATCTTGCAGCGCGCCGGTTGTTTGCCTGGTTGCGGTATTTTGCATGACTGATATTGTACCGTGACACGCAACAAATACACCCGGTGGACTATAGGCGTATAATCCTTCCTGTTATTGCAACGAAA
>JASFNY010000301.1:0-3244 GCA_050116795.1 Thiohalophilus sp. | reverse complement strand
TCCCGAGTGCGACCAGGACAAAGGCAAAGCCACTGCCGATCAGGCTTGCGATACGGGTGGCGCGTTTCAGATTCTGCAACCAGGCCCAGAGACCGGCACGCAACATCCGTCCACCATCGAGCGGGAAAGCCGGTATCAGGTTAAACACTGCAACAATCAGGTTGAAAAAGCCGAGATGATAAAAGATTCCCTCCAGTGCCATTGGCCAGCCCAGTTTCCGGGTCAGCATAAACAGACCCAGGCTGATTGACCCCAGCACGATACTGGCGATCGGGCCGGCCACGGCCATCAAAAACTCGGTTTTTGGCTCTGTTGCTTCATGATGCATTTCTGCGACACCGCCGAAAATGAACAGAGTGATACTCTGGATCGGCAAGCCATAGCGACGGGCCACCAGTGAATGAGAAAGCTCATGAAATACGATTGAGAAAAAAACTCCGACTGCACCGGTAACTCCCATCAACCAGTAGGTAGATGTCGGCAGGCCCGGGTATGACCAGGGGAACAGTCCTTCCGCCAGACTCCAGGTAATCAACAGGCCCAGCAGCAACCAGCTCAGGTCCAGCCTGACTTCGAAGCCGAACAGCCGGAACAGGGAACCGGGGCCCCGGGGGGTATGTCGCTGTTTCATAATTTCACCTGATTGGCGAACAATCAAACCATAAAGATATTTAATAATATTCCTGAAGCCCGGGAACGCTCAACCCATGGACAGCAATATCTTAACCATAATAACAATAGATGAATCACGATAGATAACCGGCATTGCGGTTTCTCAATGTATTCGATGAAACATTGGCGTTAGGCTCATGTCTATCTTTACTATGGGAACCAAAATCAAGGAGGTGTAACCATGGCAACACATACCGCACAAAAACAGCAGGAAGGTTATCAAATCGCTGTACTGCCGGACTTACCCTACGCAAAAGATGCCCTGGAGCCCCATCTCTCGGCAGAGACCATTGAGTACCATTATGGCAGGCATCATAACAAATACGTGAACACCCTGAATGACCTGGTGGCAGGTAGCGAATACGAAAACATGCCGCTGGAAGATATCATCCGCAAGGCGGAGGGGAAGATATTCAACAACGCTGCCCAGGTCTGGAATCATACATTTTACTGGTACAGCTTCAGTCCGAATGGAAGTGGCCGTCCAACCACAGACGTCGAATCCGTATTGCGAGAATCATTCGGTTCATTTGATGATTTTAAAAACCAGTTCAACAATGAATGCATGGGCCTGTTCGGTTCGGGCTGGGTTTGGCTGGTGCAGGATAAAGACGGCAAGCTCGGCATTGAGACGGGCAAAGACGCAGAAAATCCGATACGCAATGGCAAAACTCCTATATTAACCTGTGATATGTGGGAGCATGCCTATTACATCGACTATCGTAACGACAAACAGAAATACCTTGATGCATTCTGGCAACTTGTCGACTGGAATGTTGTTGCACAACGGCTTGCAGGGAATTCCAAAGTGTGACATTTACTCATAGCCAGGAAAAGACGGGCGGTCGGGCAAGCGATTACCCGGCAGCCTCTCTTTCCAGGCGCAGATGATTTTGTACAGGAACTGTAGTTATTGCCCATCCGGGATTGGATTCCCTTTCCAACTTCCCCTGAATTGCCCGGATGGGTTTTTTATTTCAGCTTCACTTTAGTGTCGTTCACCTTGCTGTGCCCCTTGTGTCAGGCAGGATGCATGTCATAGTCTAGACTTGTCGGTTTGTCACAGCGAGTGCTGGAAAATATTTCCGTATTTGCCTACATTTACAATAAAGACAACAACTTATGCTTACATCTGTCCCACAAGAAAACGATAACCGTTATCTGATCGAAAAGGTCGTACAGCGTGCGCGTACCAAGCTTCCTGTTGAAACGCATGCCAACATCGAAGCTTTTATTCGCCAGTTTTATGCCGGTGTGGCATTGGAGGATCTGACCGAGCGCAATGTGATGGACCTTTACGGTGCAGTGGTATCGATCTGGAACCTTGCCAGGTACCGCCGCCCGGATGAGCGGTTAATTCGTGTACAGAATCCGGATATCGAGGAACACGGATGGCAGTCCACACATACCGTTATTGAAATTATTCAGAAAGATATGCCGTTCCTGGTCGACTCGATTCGAATGGCCCTCAATCGCCATGGGTTAACCATTCATCTGACCATCCACCCGGTGATGCGCATCGAAAGAAACGAGCAGGGAGAACTGGTCAAGGTATTTGACGCTTCTGAAATCGGCGATGAGACATTCAATGAATCCTACCTGTATTTTGAAGTCGATCGCCAGACTGACCGTGATACGCTGGAACAATTGCAGGCCGATATCAATAGTGTACTGGATGATGTGGCAAATTGTGTTCACGATTGGCAACCAATGCGAAATAAACTGCGGGAGATTGTCGATGAGATAAAACAATATCCGCCGCCCCTGGATGCAGAGCAATTGGAGGAAGACCTGGCATTTCTGCAATGGTTGGACCAGGACCATTTTACCTTCATTGGCTTTCGGGAATATTTACTGGAACGTCACAAAGGCAAAGATAAATTATTGATTGTGCCAGATTCCGGGCTCGGTATTTTACAAAGTGTCAGTGAAACACCCTATTCACGCAGTTTTGAAGCATTACATCCCCGGGCCAAACAGAAAGCGCATGAACCGACCCTTCTGATCCTGACGAAAAGTAATTCGCGAGCCACTATCCATAGACCTGGATACCTGGATTACATCGGCATAAAAAAATTTGACCGACACGGCAAAGTGGTTGGTGAATGGCGTTTCCTCGGGTTATATACCTCGGCAGCTTACATACGTCGGGCAACAGACATCCCGTTACTGCGGCGCAAGGTTCAGAATGTCTTACGCCGCTCGGATTTTCGCCCGCACAGCCACTCACTCAAAGTACTGCTGAATATCGTCGAAACCCTTCCCCGGGATGAGTTATTTCAGTGTACCGAAGATGAATTGTTTAACATGGCGACCAGCATCCTGCAATTGCAGGAGCGACAACGTGTCAGGGTTATTGTCCGTCCGGACATGTTTGGCCGGTTTGTCTCCTGCCTGGTATACCTGCCACGCGATCGGTTCAATACGGATATCCGGATTCGTGTTCAGGAAATACTGGCGAGTCTGTTCCATGCCGAGGAGATGGATTTTACCGTCTTGCTGACTGAATCCGTACATGCCCGAATCCACCTGATTCTGCATTTACCGCCAGGCGAAAGACCAAGGTACGATA
>JASFNY010000300.1:0-3246 GCA_050116795.1 Thiohalophilus sp. | reverse complement strand
TACCTTCCGTCGCGGATTGATGAAAAACTATGTCGACTTTCCTACCTGTACCCGTCAGGCCCTGGATTATTGCGACAAGGAAATGCAAACCGGACTGAACGACGAAGATAAAACCATCCTGATGCAACGTTACACCAGCCTGCCCGCATTTGATGAAGTACCTTCCGTACTGGCGACATTACAACAAGCAGGTATGGAACTGTATGCCTTCTCCAACGGCACTGTCGTCGGCGTCAATGGCCTGCTGGAACAGGCCGGAATTCGTGGTCACTTCATCGATATCATCAGCGTGGATGAAATAGGCAGCTACAAACCGGACCCGTCTGTGTATGAGCATTGCCTGCAGCGTATCGGGGCTCAGGCCGGATCGTGTTGGCTGGTCTCCTCGAACCCGTTTGACATTCTCGGTGCGGACAATGTGGGTATGCTTACCGCCTGGGTACAACGCGACCCTGGAATGGTATTCGATCCGTGGGACATCCGGCCCACTTCAACAATTAGCTGTCTCAGCGAATTACCCGATATACTTCGAAAATGAACAACGACAAACGACAGATCGCCGAGAATGTGCGTCAGGCCTGTATCCAGGCAGCACAGGAAGCCTATGAACAGGCCGGGATCAGTGGACTTTGTGGTGAGGGGCGCTGGGAAATGGCGATGGATGCCATTCGGCGACTGGATCTCAACAAACTGATCGATGAACCGCAGGACGCAACAGGATCATCACAAGACAAATAACGATTCATGCATGAACATATTCTCATCGCCCTGGCCGGCATCGGCCTGATTGGTATCACCAGCCAATGGCTGTCCTGGTGGCTGAAACTGCCGGCCATCCTGTTCCTGCTGGTTGGAGGTATTATCGCCGGTCCCGTAACCGGCTGGTTGCAACCAAATGTCCTGTTCGGCGATCTGTTGTTCCCGTTCATTTCGCTGGCGGTAGCCGTGATCCTGTTCGAGGGAAGCCTGACACTCAAGTTCGAACAGATTCGTGGTCTGCAACAGGTAGTACGTAATCTGGTTTCCATCGGTGTGCTGGTCACCTGGGCAATCACTACGGTGGCGACGCATCTGATTCTTGATGTCGGCTGGCAACTGGCATTGTTATTTGGCGCAATCACCGTCGTAACAGGACCTACCGTCATCATTCCGATGCTGCGTACTGTCCGGCCCAATACTCGCCTGACCAATATTCTGCGCTGGGAAGGCATTGTGATCGATCCAATTGGTGCCCTGCTCGCTGTACTGGTTTTCGATTTTATTATTTCAGGACAGGGTAACGATGCGCTCGGTCACACTATGCTGGGATTCGGCACTATCTTGCTGGTGGGCGTCATGATGGGTGCTCTGCCGGGTTACCTGTTCGGGCTGTTACTGCGTAATCATCTGCTGCCCGAATACCTGCATAACCTTACTACACTGATCATGGTTTTTTCGGTATTTGTCTTTTCCAACCTGATCTATCCGGAATCGGGTCTGTTGGCCGTCACCGTGCTTGGCCTGTGGCTGGCAAACATGAAAGACGTGCACATCGAAGACATTCTTTCCTTCAAGGAAAGCCTCAGCCTGTTGTTTATCTCGGGTCTTTTCGTGATTCTTGCGGCACGACTGGATTTGAACGCCCTGTATGAACTGGGCTGGCCAGCTTTGTATGTCTTCCTGGCCATCCAGTTTATCGCCCGTCCACTGAAAGTCCTGATTTCGACATTTCGTTCCGATCTCAACTGGCGGGAACGCAGCCTGCTCGCCTGGATCGCGCCACGCGGTATCGTTGCTGCCGCTGTCTCGGCCCTGTTTGCCCTGCGCCTGGAACAGGAAGGCATGGATAAAGCTGCATTACTTGTGCCTCTGACTTTTATGGTCATCATCGGGACCGTCCTGCTGCAAAGCGCAACTGCAAGACTGTTTGCCAGCTGGCTGAAAGTGGCGGAACCGGATCCGCGAGGATTTTTGATCATTGGCGCCAATCCGGTAGCACGCACCATCGGTCTTGCCCTGCAGAAACAGAAATTCAACGTGTTGCTGACCGACACCACCTGGGAGAATATTCGCAATGCCCGCATGGAAGGTTTGCCCACGTATTACGGCAATCCAATGTCAGCACATGCTGATCAATATCTGGATCTGGTCGGTATCGGGCGCATGCTGGCGCTGTCGCCGGTCACCGATATGAATGTCCTGGCCGGATTGCGCTTTCGGCGTGAGTTCGGTGCGGGATCAATCTATGCCCTGCAAACTGCCCAGGAAAAGGAAGCGCCGGAAAAACTCAAGGCCGGCCAGTATCATCGCGGTTACCTGTTATTTGGCGAAGACATCACCTTCAGCAAGTTATCCAGCATGATTAGCCAGGGAGCGGAGATCCATGATACCAAGTTATCCGAGGATTTCGGTTTCGAAGACTTCCAGGAAAAGTATGGCAAGCATGCCATTCCGCTGTTCGCGATCGATCCACGTGGCCGTATTCAGTTATTCGTCGCCGATGGCAAGATGGTTCCGGGCAGCAACTGGACCATACTCAGTCTGATCGAGCCCACTGAAGAAGAAAAGGCCCGGGCTCAAGAGGAAGAGACGGCCTGATCAATGTCAATAACTGTCGGCGAACTGCTTGAACAGGCCCAGCAACGCCTGCAATCCCTGTCCAATTCCCCGCGACTGGACAGCGAACTGCTTCTGGCCCGGGTGCTGCAACAATCACGAACCTGGTTGCATACCTGGCCGGACAAAGCGCTGAATGACAATACGCGACAGGCCTTCGAACAATTATTGCTGCGCCGACTGCGGGGAGAACCTGTTGCTCACATTCTGGGAGATCAGGCATTCTGGTCATTGTCGTTGCAGATCAGTCCCGCGACATTGATACCACGCCCCGACACCGAGCGCCTGGTCGAGCTGGCACTGGAGAGAATTCCCACTGAAACAGACTGGGCCATTGCCGACCTTGGCACCGGCAGTGGTGCTATCGCCCTGGCACTGGCCTCGGAACGACCTAGATGTCATCTGCTTGCCTGCGACCGGTCTGCCGAAGCATTGAGCGTTGCCCAGAACAATGCTGAACGACTGGGATTGATGAATATCACATTCGTTCATGCCGACTGGCTGAAGGATGTCCCACGGGACAAGCGCTTTGACATGATTGTCTCCAACCCACCCTATATCTGCGATACGGATCCGCATCTTGATCAGGGTGATGTTCGGTTCGAACCGCGCGAGGCACTGACCGCCGGAGCGGACGGATTGAATGCGATT
>JASFNY010000299.1:0-3253 GCA_050116795.1 Thiohalophilus sp. | reverse complement strand
TGCATCTGCCGGTTCAGAGCGGTTCTGACCGGGTCCTGGCGATGATGAAACGCAAGCACACCGCGCTTGAATACAAGGCGACCATTCGCAAGCTGCGCGAGGCACGCCCGGATATCAGTCTCTCCTCGGATTTTATCGTCGGTTTCCCCGGTGAGACCGATACCGACTTCGAGGCGACCATGGATCTGATTGCCGAGATCGGTTTCGACCATTCGTTCAGTTTCGTTTACAGTGCCCGGCCTGGAACACCGGCCGCCTCGCTGCCCGATGACGTGCCGCTGGAGGTTAAAAAACAGCGCCTGGCGATCCTGCAGCAGCGCATCAACCAGCAGGCAGCCGATATCAGCCGGGCCATGATCGGCACCACGCAGCGTATCCTGGTCAGCGGGCCTTCCCGGAAAGATCCGGGCCAACTCAGTGGACGCACGGCCAATAATCGTGTGGTAAACTTCAAGGGTAGCCCCGAACTAGTCGGTGACTTTGTCGACGTGAGTATTACCGAAGCTCTGCCCAACTCCCTGCGCGGCGAACTGGTTAGCCAGTCCGTCCGCTGTGCCTGATTGCCCTTATTCCATTAGCCAAGATTCTCGTCTTGACCAGCCACGCTTTTTCCACCGATATCGTTCTCGAACCCGCTGATAACCAGCGGCTCGCCAACCTGTGCGGGCAGTTCGATGAGCACCTGCGCCAGATCGAGCGCCGGCTCGGGGTCGAGGTCAATAACCGGGGCAACAATTTCCGCGTGATTGGTGACAGCCGCTCGGTGCATGCGGCTGGCGAGGTGCTGCGCGACCTGTATGCCGAAACCGAGCACCAGACCTTGAATCCGTCCAGGGTGAACCTCCATTTACAGGAATCGGGTATCGATGCGCTGGTGGCGGACATCACGCCGAAGGATGAGGTAATCCTGACTACGCCGCGCGGATCGGTACGCGGCCGCGGGCCGAACCAGAAGCTGTACCTGAGCAATCTCAAGGACAACGATCTGAACTTCGGTATCGGTCCGGCCGGCACCGGCAAGACCTACCTGGCGGTGGCCGCCGCGGTCCAGGCACTGGAACGCGAAGACGTACGCCGACTGGTGTTGACCCGACCGGCGGTGGAGTCGGGTGAGCGGCTCGGTTTTCTTCCGGGGGACCTGGCCCAGAAAATCGATCCCTATTTACGGCCGCTGTATGACGCGCTGTATGAAATGATGGGCTTTGAGACCGTGGCCCGGCTGATGGAACGCAATATTATCGAGGTCGCCCCGCTGGCCTACATGCGCGGGCGTACCCTGAACGAGTCGTTCATCATTCTCGATGAGGCTCAGAACACCACGGTGGAGCAGATGAAAATGTTCCTGACCCGAATCGGTTTCGGTTCCACGGTGGTAGTCACCGGTGACGTGACCCAGGTGGACTTGCCGCGCAGCCAGCAGTCCGGTTTGCGCCAGGTGATTGAAGTGTTGAAGGATGTGGACGGAATCAGCTTTACCTTCTTCAATGCAAAGGACGTGGTACGCCACCCGCTGGTGCAGCGTATCGTCCAGGCTTACGAGGCACGGGGCGAAGACCCGCTGCCATGAGTATCGAGGTGGAGGTGCAGCAGATTGCTGCGTCAGGCCCCTCGCAGCAGGATATCAGTCGCTGGGTGGAGGCGGTGTTGCAGGCGGAAGGGCGCGATGACGCGGAATTAACCGTGCGCATCGTCGACGAACAGGAGAGCGCCGAACTCAATGAACAGTATCGGCACAAGAACGGACCGACCAATGTTTTGTCATTTCCGTTCGAATGTCCGCCGGAAGTGGAACTGAATTTGCTAGGTGATATGGTGATATGTGCCCCGGTGGTACAACGCGAGGCACGCGAGCAGCATAAACAGGAACAGGCCCACTGGGCCCACATGGTAGTACACGGCACCCTGCATTTACTGGGGTATGATCATCTGCATCAGGACGAGGCAGAAGCTATGGAGAGACGGGAAATCAGCATTATGGAAGTGCTGGGGTTTGACAACCCTTACCGGCTGAATGAGGAGCAATGAGCGAAGACCGATCGGGTAGTCCCGACAAAGACAACAAACCGCAAAAAACGTGGCTGGAACGACTTGGGCAGGCCTTGCAGGGCGACCTCAAGGATATCGAGCAATTGCACGAATTCCTGCGCGAGGCACACCGTAACCACGTTATCGATATCGATGCACTGGCCATGATCGAAGGCGTGCTGCAGGTGTCCGACATGCAGGTGCGGGATATCATGATTCCACGATCACAAATGACTGTGATTGAACGGGATGCCGAACCTCGCGAGATCCTCAAGACCGTAATCGAATCCGCGCATTCACGTTTTCCGGCAGTGGGTGATAACAAGGATGATGTGATCGGGATTCTTCTGGCGAAGGACCTGTTGCCCTATTTCCTGGAAGGAGGCGAACAGCCGCGCCTGAATATTCGCGACATCCTGCGCCCCGCGGTAATCATCCCCGAAAGCAAACGCCTCAATGTGCTGCTCAAGGAGTTTCGTGCCAATCGTAATCACATGGCGATCGTGGTTGATGAATACGGCGGCGTGGCCGGCCTGGTCACGATCGAAGACGTGCTGGAGCAAATTGTCGGCGAAATCGAGGACGAGCACGATTTCGAGGAAGACACCTACATCCTGCAACATCGCAACCATACCGCGACCGTGAAGGGTATTACGCCAATTGAAGATTTTAATGATCACTTTGGCACCGATTACAGTGACGAGGAATTCGATACGATTGGCGGGCTGGTGATCAAACAGCTGGGCCATCTGCCCAAGCGCGGCGAGATCATCGATCTGGACAATCTGCAATTCCGGGTGTTGCGTGCCACCAATCGCCAGGTGCATTTGCTGGAAGTACGCCAGCTGGAAGCCACGGCGGAAGAGTCGAGTACACGGACCGGTTCGGCGAGTGGCGGCTGACACGCTGTTACGCTGGCGCCACGCCCGAAACGGCCTGGCGCTGCTGGCCGGCGCCAGTCTGCCGCTGGCTTTTGAACCCTTCGCCTTTATCCCGCTGGCCTATCTTGCGCCGGCACTGTTGTTCTTCCTGTGGCTCGATGCCACACCGCGCCAGGCCTTTCACAGTGGTTACCTGTTCGGCCTCGGTCTGTTCGGGATCGGGGTCTCCTGGGTTTACGTAGCTATTCATGATTTTGGCTATGCGCCGGTGTGGCTGGCCGGTTTTTTGACCGCTGTGTTCGTGGCCTTTCTCGCGCTCTATTACGGATTGCTGGGTTACCTGGCGG
>JASFNY010000298.1:0-3261 GCA_050116795.1 Thiohalophilus sp. | reverse complement strand
GCCGTCAATCTTGCCCTTGATCTTGGCCAGCTCATCGATGAAAAAGTTGGCGGTGGAGCCGGTGCCCACGCCGATAATGGTACCTGGTACGACATGTTCGATGGCGGCCTTGGCAACCAGCTGCTTCAGTTCGTCCTGTGTCATTGCTCATACTCCCGTGGGCCGTGTTTTCGGGCCGGCGACGTTGTTGTACGGTAAGCTGACCATTATATTAGGCATTCCGGTCTGGTATCCAGAACCGGCAGCCAGAAAGTCACCATTTTGTACAGGCCCACAACCGGCAGGAAACGATGACCCAGCAATATGTCGATATGATCAATGCCGCCCCGGTATACGACGTGGCGATCCATTCCCCGCTGGATCCCGCACCGCGACTGAGCGAGCGCCTGGGAAACACAGTATTGCTGAAGCGAGAGGATCTGCAGCAGGTCTTCTCATTCAAGTTGCGGGGTGCCTATAACCGGATTATCCATCTCACTGAGGAAGAGCGTCGCCGTGGTGTGATTGCCTCTTCGGCCGGAAACCATGCTCAGGGGGTGGCGCTCGCGGCACAACGGCTGGGTATCAAGGCAACAATCGTCATGCCCAAGACGACACCCGAGATCAAACAGCATGCCGTCAAGGCGCTGGGCGCCAGCACGGTGCTGTATGGCAATACCTACGATGATGCATTTCGTCATGCGCAGGAACTGGTTGAGGAGCAGGGGCTGATCTTCATCCCGCCTTACGATGACCCGCTGGTCATTGCAGGCCAGGGCACTATCGGCAAGGAATTGCTGGCCCAGCGCGAGGATATCGACGCGATATTCGTCCCGGTGGGTGGAGGCGGTTTGATCGCGGGGATTGCCGCCTATGTGAAGAGTTTGCGTCCGGACATCAAGATCATTGGTGTGGAGCCCGAAGATGCGCCAAGCATGTATCGGGCCCTGCAGGAGGACGAGCGTGTTGTGCTTGATCAGGTGGGCATCTTTGCCGACGGTGTGGCAGTGCGCCAGGTGGGGGAAGAGACGTTTCGCCTGGCCAGGGAGTACGTGGACGAGATGATCCTGGTTACTACCGATGAGATCTGTGCCGCGATCAAGGACATTTTCGATGATACCCGATCAATCACCGAGCCGGCCGGCGCCCTGGCGGTAGCCGGATTGAAGAAATACACGGAGTCGAACACAGTCCAGGGACAAACCCTGGTGGCGGTGGACAGTGGCGCCAACATGAATTTTGATCGCCTGCGTCACATCGCCGAGCGGGCCGATCTGGGTGAACGTCGGGAACTGTTGTTCGCTGCGACTATTCCCGAACAGCCCGGCAGCTTTCGCAAGTTCTGCGAGGCTATCGGGACTCGCGGCATTACCGAGTTCAACTATCGCTATTCCGATCCGGGACAGGCACACGTTTTCGTCGGGGTAAAGATGCAAGACGGCGAACAGGAAAAACGCGAGCTGTTCGGTCAACTGGAGGCGGCGGGTTATCCCTTTATGGATATGACCGACAATGAGCTGGCCAAGTTGCATATTCGCTACATGGTGGGTGGTCGGGTAGACGGGGTGAAACACGAGTGTCTGTATCGTTTTGAATTCCCCGAGCGGCCCGGGGCACTGCTGCGCTTCCTGAATCGAATGGGACAGCACTGGAACATCAGCCTGTTCCACTACCGTAACCACGGCGCCGATTACGGTCGGGTCCTGGTTGGTATGCAGGTACCCCCCGATGAGACGCCCATGTTGCAGCAGTTCCTGGATGAGCTGAACTATCGGTACTGGGACGAGACCAATAATCCCGCCAACGCCCTGTTCCTGATGGGTGACACTAACCAGGCCCGCTGAAACAGTCGATCTGCATTTCTCCGGGGCATAAAAAAGGGGGTTGCCGGTAACCGGCAACCCCCTGTTTTTCAGGAATTTTCCTGAGTTACAGCCGGGAGCGCTTATTTTTTCTTGCGCCGGGCTGTTTTCTTCTTGGTTTTCTTCTTAGCCTTTTTCTTGGCTTTTTTCTTGGTTTTCTTTTTAGCTTTCTTCTTGGCCTTTTTCTTGGCTACTTTCTTCTTAGCCTTCTTCTTGGCCTTTTTCTTGGTTTTCTTCTTAGCTTTCTTCTTGGCCTTTTTCTTGGCTACTTTCTTCTTAGCCTTCTTCTTGGCCTTTTTCTTGGCAGTTTTCTTCTTAGCTGCCTTTTTCTTAGCGACGCGTTTCTTCGCTACCTTTTTGCGAGAAGCTGTTTTCTTCTTCGCAGTCTTCTTTTTCGTCTTTTTCTTTGTTGCCATGGTTAACAACCCTCCGAGTTGAGCACTGAGTTTAGCAGAGTATAGCCAACTAGAATAAAAATGCTAGTAATGCAAATTGATTTTTTGCTTTTAGCGCTTCTATTCCATGAATTTCACGTTTCACATGTCGAATTCATCTTTAAATAACGGCTCATAACAAAAATTTTTAAATAATTTTGTACATGCGAAGGAAAATTTTGCCGTTTACAGGGTGGTGAAGGCAAGAACTGCCATTGATCGGTGTTGTTGATCGTCTTTATTCGCTTGAGATCAACTCTTGTAACGTCGTGTAAGGGGTGTTTAACGGGTTGTAACGACCTGCAACAGCTTTAAAACACGAAAATCTGTTGTATGTCAGCAAAAGTTCTGCACGAAGGACTTGTGAACGCCTCTCACAAGGCTTGTGAGAAAAAATTTTTTAGTCTTCTTTATCTATAGTTTGCAAATAAGCGGCCGTGAGTGGCGCTGAGAGGGCTTCTGAACAAGAAAAATACGCGTTAACAGTTTATTTTTTTCCTTTGGACAGTGTTGAAACGCTATTTCATGCTTTTCATGTGGTGTAAACGACTGTGATCGCGCTTTATGAACGCGTTGAGACACAAAAAAACGTGTTGTGTTTCACTTTTGCAGGCCAAATAAGGCGAAATTTTATTGCATCATGCAATTTTTTTGTTATTCATCGTATTCCCGGGCTGAATTTTGCCGTTTGGACTCGAATCGGGTTGTTTGCTCGCAGGAATTTGGGAGTCGAGAAGGTAAAAAACGGTCTTTCGACCGCTTTTACCAGGGAAGCGGGTGAATCATTTACCGCTTTTTTCCATTTTCAGGATATGTTGCCACTGTTTTTTCTCGACCGGCATGACAGAGAGGCGATTTCCGCGCTGCAACAGCTTCATCCCGTCCAGTGCTTTTTCCTGTTTCAGTTCCTGGAGGCTGATCGTGCGGTCAAATTTGCGTACGAACTTGATGTCGACCATGTACCAGCGCGGATTATTCGGGTCACT
>JASFNY010000297.1:0-3263 GCA_050116795.1 Thiohalophilus sp. | reverse complement strand
CGGCTCATGAATGGTCCAACTGCATAAAAGGGCGCTATTGTACCGAAAAGCCGTGCGGCTGTGCAGGGCAGTTAACGGCTCTCAGGTCTTCTCGGAAGGAGCAGACTTGGACAATTCGGCGGTCAGTACCCGGCGCATCGCCTCCTCCATGGGTATATCCACCGGTGTAACCCGGGAGCGCGGCAAATAGAGCGTATAACCCCCGATCTGGTAACTGAAGGGCATGTACACAGCCACGATTTCATCGCCATTCTGGGTCGTTATGCCGGGCAAGTCGGTGATCCTGTCGCGGGTCATAAATCCGATAAGATGCGCTTCCCCCATCGAGACCAATACTACCTGCTTCAGACCCCCGCGACTCTTGCCGGCGGCGAAGTAATCCATGAAATCGTGCAGCGAACCATAGATGGACTTGACCAGTGGAATCCGCTCCAGCAGTTTTTCCACCAGCCAGATCAACTGACGGATAACCAGGGCATTGACCACCAGGCCAATAAAAAACAACAATACGACACCAGCCACCAGGCCCATACCGGGCAGGTAATTGTCTTCTGAAATCACTCTGGTAATGATCGGATGCAGAACGTTTTCGATAGACAAGCCGAGCCAGTAAATCAGGTACAGGGTCAGCGCGACCGGCAGTACCGTGGCCAGGCCTTTGAAAACGGTCTTCCATAGATAAGACATAGTGCTCTCCTGCTAAACCGGTATTCGAAGTCTATCGTCCGACTATACCAGCGGATCGTTGCCTCAGTATTCTGAAACTTGAATCAAAATACACTTTTTCTACTATTTCAGAAACAACTAAACTATTTGGCAGGCTATGAACAATCACGTTGAAATCCAATACTGCACTCAATGCCGCTGGTTACTTCGCTCTGCCTGGATGGCCCAGGAGTTGTTGACCACCTTTGAACAGGAGATCACTGCTTTGACGCTGAGACCCGGCACTGGCGGAATATTTGAAGTCCGGGTGAATGACAATCTCGTCTGGTCGCGAAAAGAGGAAGGCCGTTTCCCGGAGATTACCGAGCTGAAGCAACGGGTCCGGGACAAGGTAGCACCCGACATGGACCTCGGTCATTCCGACAAAAAGCGCGGCGATTCAGACTAACTCCACAGTTACGAAATTGAATAGAAGTTGAAAGCGTCTCAACAATACATCGACATCAGAGTTTATCCCTGATATCTCTAGCGGTTAATCCCCTTTGACTCCGCTGCGTACCGCAGGCCCGATCCGGATCCAAGCGAACCCTTTGTTCGAGCGAGATTTACTAGCTGGAGCGATGCGAAAGCGCGGTAAATCAGCGAGTTGGGTGAGCACCGGATTGGACCGAGGAACGCAGGAAGCCGAGCGTTAGCGAGGTCGGAGTCACAGGGTGCGTTTTCTTTGGTTCGTTTCTTTGTCGCGTGACAAAGAAATGAACTCGCCCACAGCCACATAGTGGCGGGGCGAAAAAGCTCAATCATTAATACCCAGCCATTCCACCCATGCATCAAACAGCTTTGCATCCAGCGCTGCCACGGCGGAGCGTGGCGTCAGGCTGTTATTGAATACTGCTTCTCCATCAAGCGTACAGGATTGACCGCCCGCCTCGTCCAGAATCAGGTGTCCGGCAGCGTAGTCCCACAGGTTCTGCTTGCCGTGCAAATAGACATGGCTGCGGCCGATAGCGATCCAGCACCAGTCAAGCGCCACGGAACCGAAGCTGCGTTGGGATGAATAGGGAATCTCGGTAGCCAAGCGGGTTGCGAGTTTCGGCGACAGGCGTTTAAAGTCGATCAGGCCGGTACTCTGCTTGAGGTTCAGGCCGGTATCGATGGCCTGCAGCCGCTCGTCGTTGAGAAATGCGCCCTGCCCTTTTACCGCGCTGAAACATTCATCACGCTCGGGATCATAGACCAGCCCGAGCTTGAGTTCGCCATGCTCGATCAGTGCCAGTGATACGGAATAAAACGGAATGCCCGAAGCATAGTTGCTGGTGCCATCGAGCGGATCCAGTATCCAGATCGGCTTGCCGCTTTGCAGCAGCGTTTGCTGTTCCCGTGCTTCCATCTCCTCGCCGAGAAACAGGATATCCGGCCAGTGTGTGTGCAATTCATCAGCGATGCGCTGCTGTACCGCCAGATCCGCCTCGGTAAGAAACGTGCCGTCGGCCTTGATACCACGTTCGACCTGGGTAAATCGAGGTATCAATTCCTCGCGCGCAGCATTAATAACTATCGATCGTATTGTTTCGATATTCATGTCTTTAATTGGTGTCTATGAAGTGAATAAGATCAAGCAGGCTCAATCAGTGAGAGGCAATGCCATCACCATCGCGTCTTCCCGGCCAAACTCGTCAGGATAATAATCTGGCCGAATGCCGATCTCCTTGAACCCGGTTTTTTCGTACAGGCTAATGGCTGCCTGGTTTGAAGGGCGTACTTCCAGGTAGATCGATTTCGCCCGCCGCTCGCGGGCCAGTTGTATCAGATCGGCCAGCATCAACTCACCGTAACCCTGTCGGCGGGTTTCGGGACTGACGCAAAGGGTGAGAATGTGGGCTTCGCCGGCGGCCACGGAAAGAATCGCATAGGCCACCACTTTTCCGTCGACCTGCAGCACTCGACAGGGATAGCCGACTGACAGGCAATCGCGAAAGATACCCCACGTCCAGGGAAAGGAATAAATGGCCTCCTCGATGATCATCACTTCATCCAGGTCGGCCAGTGTCATGGCCCGTATTCCGTCATCTGCCTGTTTAAAAACTGCACTCATACCATGAGTATACCGATTATTTTTCGACTGTCAGGGAACGGGCAAACAGCAGGTCCTCCCAGGCCTTGCGCTTGTCCGACGGGCTGCGCAGCAGGTAGGCCGGATGGTAGGTCACCACCACCGGGGTCCCGGTGGACTCAAGCCGATGCACGCTGCCACGCAGGCGGGCCAGGCTGGTGTTGCATTCAAGTAATCGCTGGGCGGCGATGCGACCGACAGCGATGATCACATCCGGATTGATCAGTTCGATCTGCCGGCGCAAATACGGGAAACAGGCGGCAGCTTCTTCGGGCCGCGGATCGCGGTTGTTGGGTGGACGACACTTGAGAATGTTGGCGATATAGACCTGTTCTCGTGATAGACCGACCGATTGCAACATGGCATTGAGCAGGCGCCCGGCACGACCGACAAACGGTTCGCCCTGGCGGTCCTCGTCGGCACCCGGCGCCTCCCCGATGATCATCCAACTGGCCTGCTGATCCCCCACACCAAAGACGGTCTG
>JASFNY010000296.1:0-3290 GCA_050116795.1 Thiohalophilus sp. | reverse complement strand
TGATGGCCGAAAACCGGCCCGGCACGATTGTCTGGTGCATGGGCGGTACCCAGCATCACATTGGAAACAATAACACCCGTGCTTACTGCGTATTGCAGCTGGCGCTCGGCAACATCGGGGTTTCCGGGGGCGGCGCGAATATATTCCGTGGTCACGACAACGTTCAGGGCGCAACCGATGTTGGCCCCAACTGTCATACCCTGCCCGGTTACTACGGGCTGTCCGATGGTGCCTGGAAGCACTGGTGCCGGGTCTGGAATGTCGATTTCAACTGGCTGAGGGACCGTTTTGACAGGTCGAGCAAATACGATGCCGGGGGCGGCAAACAGTCCTATACCATGAACATTCCGGGCATGCCGGTCTCTCGCTGGATCGACGGCATACTGGAGGACAAGGGCAATCTTTCTCAGAAGGACAATATTCACGCCATCTTCTTCCAGGGTCATGCGGTCAACAGTCAGACTCGCGGACCGGACATGAAGAAAGCGATCGAGAAAGTTGACCTGGTGGTGATCTCCGATCCCTACCCGACCCACCTGGCAGTAATGAGCGATCGCAAGAACAACACTTATTTGTTGCCGACCTGCACCCAGTTCGAAACCTACGGTTCGGTGACGGCCTCGAATCGTTCATTGCAATGGCGTGAACAGGTTATCGATCCGCTGTTCGAATCCAAGCCGGATCACACCATCCTGTACATGTTCGCGAAAAAACTCGGGTTCGCCGATCAGATGTTCAAGAACGTCAAGATCAACGGTGATGAACCATTAATCGAGGATGTCCTGCGCGAAATTAATAGTGGTACCTGGACCATCGGTTATACCGGCCAGAGCCCCGAGCGCCTTCAGGAGCATGCCAAGTACCGGCATACCTTCAACACCACGACACTGCGTGCCGAAGGTGGACCGCTCGATGGCGAATACTATGGCCTGCCCTGGCCTTGCTGGGGTACACCGGAAATGAAACATGTCGGTACGCCGATCCTTTACGACCCGAGCAAGCCGGTCGCCGAAGGCGGCCTGACCTTCCGTGCACGATTCGGTGTTGAACATAACGGCCTGACACTGTTGGCCGAGGATTCCTACAGCGTCGGTTCAGACATCAAGGACGGGTATCCCGAGTTTACCGCCGACATGCTCAAGCAGCTTGGCTGGTGGAACGATCTGACTGCCGAGGAACAACAGGCGGCCGAAGGGCGTAACTGGAAGACAGACCTGTCCGGCGGAATTCAGCGGGTGGCGATCAAGCACGGCTGTGCCCCGTTCGGCAATGCCAAGGCACGCAGTATCGTCTGGCAGTTCCCGGATCCGGTACCGGTCCATCGCGAACCGTTGTATACGCCACGCTACGATCTGGTACAGAAATATGCCACCTACGATGACCGCAAGTCCTTTTGGCGTCTGCCAACCCTTTATTCATCAATACAGAGCAAGGACTACTCACCCGACTATCCCCTGGTCTTCACCAGTGGACGCCTGGTCGAATACGAAGGTGGCGGCGAGGAAACACGTTCCAATCCATGGCTTGCTGAACTGCAGCAGGACATGTTCGTCGAGATCAATCCGGCCGATGCAAACGATCGCAATATCAAGGACGGCCAGTGGGTCTGGCTGGAAGGCCCCGAAGGCGGTCGCATCAAGATCATGGCCATGGTGACACCGCGGGTCGATCGCGGCGTGGTCTGGACACCGTTCCACTTTGGCGGCTGGTACGAGGGCAAGGACTTGCTGGAGAACTATCCGGAAGGCACGGCGCCCTATGTGCGCGGGGAAGCCTGCAACACGGCCACCACCTACGGTTATGACTCGGTGACCCAGATGCAGGAAACCAAATCCACGCTGTGTGAAATCCGGCCGGCTTAATTTCAGGAGAGGAGGACTCTTTTATGGCACGTATGAAATTTCTTTGCGATGCCGAACGTTGTATCGAATGCAACGGTTGCGTTACCGCATGCAAGAATGAAAACGAAGTGCCCTGGGGTGTGAATCGCCGGCGCGTGGTGACACTGAAAGATGGTGAACCAGGTGAGAAATCCATTTCCGTGGCGTGTATGCATTGTACCGATGCTCCCTGTGCAGCGGTCTGCCCGGTGGATTGTTTCTATACCACCGAGGACGGCATCGTGTTGCACAACAAGGACCAGTGTATCGGTTGCGGTTATTGTTTCTATGCCTGTCCGTTCGGCGCACCGCAGTTTCCGCAACAGGAAGCATTCGCAGTACGCGGCAAGATGGACAAGTGCACCTTCTGTGCCGGCGGTCCGGAAGCGGATAATTCCGATGCAGAGTACGCCAAGTACGGGCGTAACCGCATCAGTGAAGGCAAGTTACCATTGTGTGCAGAAATGTGCTCTACCAAGGCCTTGCTGGCCGGGGATGGTGATCTTGTCGCAGACATCTATCGCAAACGTGTACTCAAGCGTGGTGGACGGCCACAGACGTGGGGCTGGGATTCAGCCTATGGCAGCAAGTGATTCCGGTCCGGGAGAGTAACGATGCGTAAACTGACAACGCTACTGGTACTGGTCTGCACCACCTTTGCGCTCGGCGGATGTTACGAGGATATGGGCGTAAGCCTGCATGAGCCGGGCGAATACAAGGGAAAACATGATCCCCTGGTTAGCAAGATGCAGCAGCAAGACTTGCAGCAGTCGCTGGATCAACGTTTCAAGACAGGCCAGACCGATCGTTAAACAACAGGGCAAGGTACGATGATGACAATCAGATCAGGTTGGATATTGCTCGCCGCCATCATGCTGGTGGCCTGTGATGCCCGGGTGCACGATCCCTGGGTGCAGGATGACGGTTATCTGAAACAGGAGCGTAGTCGTAGTGCCCAACAGCATGAACAGCTCGATCGACGACTTCACTTCCAGGCCGACCGGTAATAGCGGATAACAGGAGAGTACCATGAGTACACAGACAAAACTGATTGCGAAAACGTCTTCCCGGACGAGGCGCCGGATGGGCAAGGTCTGGATCATGAGTCTCGCGGCGTTACTGGTATTGGCCGCACCGCTGATTGTCGGCTGGCAGCTGGTCGGTATCAGTTCAGTACATGCCGAATTCAGTAACGGGTCCAATCCCCGATCAGAGTACTGGCGGGATGTGCGTGAGGGTGCATCCGGTTATACCACCGTCAAGGGCCAGGAGACCGGCGTGCTGATCCAGAACGGCGGGCAGAACTGGCGCCAGCTTCGTAACGGCCCGGTCGCGACGCTGGGTGCCTGGCTAATCGGGATCACTGTTGGGCTGCTGGTGCTGTTCCATCTGACCGTGGGCAAGGCAAAA
>JASFNY010000295.1:0-3291 GCA_050116795.1 Thiohalophilus sp. | reverse complement strand
TGCTGCCTCGGTCCAGCCCAGGTGGCGCAGCATCATCTCGGCCGAGAGGATCAACGAGCCGGGATTGACCTTGTCCTGCCCCGCGTATTTGGGTGCCGTGCCGTGGGTCGCCTCGAACAGGGCCACGTTATCTGACAGGTTGGCGCCGGGCGCAATCCCGATACCCCCGACCTGTGCCGCCAGGGCATCGGATATATAGTCACCGTTGAGATTCAGCGTGGCCACGACATCGTAATCCTCGGGACGCAGCAGGATCTGCTGCAGGAAGGCATCGGCAATGACGTCCTTGATGACGATCTCTGTACCGGTATTCGGATTCTTGAAGCTGCACCAGGGACCGCCGTCGATCTCCTTCGCGCCGAATTCCTTCTGCGCCAGATCATAGCCCCATTGCTTGAAGGCTCCCTCGGTGAATTTCATGATGTTGCCCTTGTGCACCAGGGTCACCGAAGCGCGATCATTGTCGATAGCATACTGGATCGCCTTGCGCACCAGGCGTTCGGTTCCCTCGCGCGAAACCGGCTTGATGCCGATACCCGAGGTCTCGGGAAAGCGAATCTTGTTGACTCCCATCTCATCCTGCAGGAAGCGGATTACCTTGCGCGCTTCCTCGCTACCGGACTCCCATTCGATACCGGCATAGATGTCTTCTGAGTTCTCGCGGAAAATCACCATATCGGTCTTTTCGGGTTCACGCACCGGACTTGGCGTACCGTCGTAATAACGAACCGGGCGCAGGCAGACATACAGATCGAGATCCTGTCGCAGGGCAACGTTCAGGGAACGAATTCCGCCACCCACCGGCGTGGTCAATGGACCTTTGATCGCAACACTGAATTCGCGGATGGCGGCCATGGTCTCCTCGGGTAGCCAGGTGTCCTGACCATACAGCTTGGTGGATTTTTCTCCGGCATAGATTTCCATCCAGTGCAGCTTCCGCTTGCCGCCATAAGCCTGGTCGACAGCAGCATCGATAACTTTTTGCATCACGGGGGTGATATCAACGCCGATCCCGTCACCCTCGATAAAGGGGATAACCGGGTTATCGGGGACAGAAAGTGAATTATCCGGGTTGACCGTGATGGCCTGCCCCTCGGACGGGACAACGATCTTGTCGTATGCCATAACTCGTAATCCTGTAAATCGCTTATGAGACCCGATTATATCAGCATTGAGACGCGGGACAGAACGAGTCCAGGATAAAAATCCTGCACCGACTCGGTTCAATGACCTGTTTGTTCAGTCGTTATTCGATGATTTTCACTTTCACTTCAGGCTATGACCGTGTGATCGTAAATGCGTTATTCCAGCCTTGCAGATCGCGGTGTCGTTCCCTCACGCTTTTAATATAATCCATGAGAGTTTCACTCCAGGTAACCATGGATACCGCATAAATGCTGATTGGCCTCAACAAACCTTTCGATGTCGTCTGTCAATTTCGTGCCGGCCCTGGAGTTCATGATTTGTCGGAATATATCAGTCAACCGGATGTTTATCCGGCCGGACGCCTGGACAAGGATAGCGAAGGCCTGGTTCTGCTCACCGATGACGGGAAGCTGCAGGCCAGAATCAGCGATCCGCTCTACAAACTCCCAAAAACCTACTGGGTCCAGGTAGAAGGCACACCCGATACGCAGGCCATGGACGCACTACGCCAGGGCATTATGCTCAAAGATGGCCTCACTGCACCTGCTGAAGTCGAACCAATAACCGAACCGGCAATCTGGCCGCGCCAGCCTCCAATACGCTATCGCGCCAGCATCCCGACTACCTGGTTACGCCTGATTCTGCGTGAAGGCCGCAATCGACAGGTCAGGCGGATGACAGCGGCGATCGGCTATCCTACCCTGCGCCTGATCCGTTATGCTATCGGCCCCTGGACGCTTGACGGACTGGAACCCGGCCAGTGGCGTGAGTTCGATCAGGCCTGGTCAACGCTGCAAAAGTATAGTGAATCTCATGACATTTACTCCTCATCTGACCGTCGCCGCCGTCATCGAACAAGCCGGCAGGTTTCTGATGGTCGAAGAAGACGTCGAAGGACGAATCGTTCTTAACCAGCCCGCCGGCCACGTTGAACCAGGAGAAAGTTTTCTTGATGCCGTCGTTCGCGAAGCCTGGGAAGAGACGGCTCATCGTTTTGAACCTCAGGCCGTGACCGGAATCTATCGCTGGCAACTGCCGAACAGCGACATTACATACATTCGACATGCCTTTTGTGGCACAGTCGGAAAGCCGGATGAACAACAGAACCTGGATGACGGCATCCTGCGCGCTATCTGGCTCAGTCCGGATGAATTGCTGGCACAACCTGAAAAATTACGCAGTCCGCTGGTAATGAAAACCATCGAAGACTATCTGCAGGGTCGCCGATACGACCTCGAGCTCTATCATGAACTCCCTTAATAAAGTTTCATTTATATAGACATGGCAACTCTGGATGTGATCGTGGGAATGTCTGGCGGCGTGGATTCGTCCGTCGCAGCCCTGTTGCTCAAACAACAGGGTCATTCCGTGCGCGGCGTTTTCATGAAAAACTGGGAGGGAGATGATCTTGATGATCATTGTGCCGCAGAAGACGATCTCAAGGACGCAAGGCAAGTTTGCGAAACGTTGGGAATTTCACTGCAGGGAGTCAATTTCGCCGATCAATACTGGGATCGCGTTTTCAGTTATTTTTTGCAGGAGTACGGCGCCGGCCGCACGCCCAATCCGGACATACTCTGCAATCGTGAAATCAAGTTCCGCGCCTTTCTCGACTACGCGCTAAACCAGGGCGCCGATCGAATTGCCACAGGTCATTATGCTCGAATCCGGGAATCCGAAGGACACTACGAACTGTTACGTGGCCTGGACCATAACAAGGACCAGAGTTACTTTCTATACACGCTTGATCAACACCAGCTATCCAGGAGCCTGTTTCCGGTTGGCGAACTGGATAAACCCGATGTGCGTCGAATCGCTCAACAACATCACCTGGTTACTTTCGACAAAAAGGACAGCACGGGCATCTGCTTTATCGGTGAACGCGACTTTCGCAGCTTCCTGCAACACTATTTGCCCGCCCAGCCTGGCGAGATTCAAACTCCCGAAGGCGAACGGATCGGTCAACACCAGGGGTTAATGTACTACACACTCGGACAACGACAGGGATTGGGCATAGGTGGTATCAAGGGACATGAAGGTGCCACCTGGTACGTCGCGGATAAGGACCTGGACAATAACATCCTGATCGTGGTCGATGGTCACGATCATCCCCTGCTTTATGCACGTTATCTGGCGGCTACCGAC
>JASFNY010000294.1:0-3324 GCA_050116795.1 Thiohalophilus sp. | reverse complement strand
CGGGTCAACCTCGAGCTGACCGTGGAACGCTGGCCCGACATCGAATTCCACGCCACGCGCGAACATTGATCTCCCTGTATCAACCCGCCAGCCGGCGGGTTTTTAGTCGTTTCCCGCGAAATTCGGCAAAATTCATCGATGTTATGTCAACCGAATCACATCGAGTGCGTTGTTCATTGTAAACAAGCCATACACAGGAGAAGAACAATGAAAAACGCAATCGTATTGACCGGTTTACTGTTGCTTGGTAGCCAAGCTGCAGTGGCGGCGGAGGCTCAGTTCCAGGAACGCGTTGAAAATCGGGCTGACCGGATCGATCAGCGTCTCGATCATCGCGGGGAACGAATTAATGAACGTCTGGATCGGCGTGGCGATCGTATTGACAACCGGCTGGACCGTGCTGCTGATCGGAGCGACGCAACAGGGCATGATCGCCTGGCCAATCAACTGGATCGACGCGGTGATCGTATCGATCGTCGTCTGGATCGGAGAGGGGATCGCATCGAGCGTCGCTTCGATCGTCGGGGTGACCGTTTCGAACGGCGCCATGAGCGGCATCAATACCGTAGCCAGCACAGTTACAATTATGGTCATGGCCGACGCTGAACAGCATGAATGGCGATCCACGCCGTGGCCCGCTGACAGGTTTTCGGTTAATGTGGGCTGAAATTGGATCAACGCCGGTACGGGGTGAGTTCTGGATACGCGGGTCAAGCTCGACAGATTCCTTGCTGAGGTGGAAAAGCGTGCCTTTCGCATGGCACAACTGGCCACCCGTGACTCGGAGGAAGCACTGGACCTGGTCCAGGAAAGTATGTTGACCCTGGTCAAACGCTATGCCGATCGGGGCGAAGCTGAGTGGCCGGCGTTGTTCCATCGTATCCTGCAAAACCGGATTCGGGACTGGTATCGCCGGCAGAAGGTCAAAGCGAAGCTGTTTGGCTGGATAACTGCCCGGGATGACGATGACCCGATGGATGTGGAACAGTTTGCCGACGGCAGTATGGCGGATCCGGGTGCCCGGCTCGCCAACGACCAGATGGGACAGGAATTGCAACAGGCACTGCAGCAACTGCCACTTCGCCAGCAGCAGGTGTTTTTATTACGCATCCTGGAAGGCATGGATGTGAAACAGACGGCACAGGCCATGGGCATCAGTCCCGGTAGTGTCAAAACCCATTTTTCCCGGGCGGTGCATACGTTGCGCGACAGATTGAAAGATTACGGCTATGAATAAAGAAAACTGGCTAAAACAGGCTCAGCAGGAACTGCAGCGCTGCAGTGACGAACTGTCGCCGGAAATCCAGGATCGTCTGCTGACGGCGCGTCGCAAGGCACTCGATGCACTGGAGACGCCGCAATTCCGGGAACGGCGGGTATTGTGGCCGTCGCTGGCGGCATTGGCAGCCGGTGTGGTACTCAGTTTCAGCCTGGTGCTGAGGCACTCGTCAGGTCCCACTCCTGACGGGTTGGAACAAATGGCGGCCGGTGATTTCGAACTGCTCGCCAACAGCGAGAATCTGCAGATGCTCGATGACCTTGAGTTTTACCAGTGGCTGGACGAGGTAGCGCAGGATGCGGGTTAATCCGTCGCTGCTACTGCTGTTGCTGTTGCCCGTGACTGCCAGCGCGCAACAGCAACAACAGGAACAAATGCCGGATCAGGAATTGCTCGAGTTTCTCGGGAGTTTCGAAATGCAGGATTACGGCTGGCTGGACAATGAAATGGAACAGGCGAAACAAACCGAACAGAAGCGTTCCGGTGAGGATACGAGTAATGAATAAAATGATGCAGTGGTTGATGGTGATATTGCTTGGCATGGGATCAATCAACCTGCTTCAGGCGGATACCCGCTGGGACGAGCTTGGTGAGCAGGAAAAACAGGTCCTGAAGCGATTCGAATCGCGCTGGGACACGTTGACCCCGCAACAGCGTGAACGCCTGCATAAGGGCGCGCAACGCTGGCAAAGTATGACGCCGGAGCAACGGCAACTTGCCCGACAACGGATGCAGCGTTGGAAAAACATGACGCCCGGGCAGCGTACCCGTATCCGTGAACGCTATGAACGTTTTCGTGCCTTGCCGCCGGAACAGCGGGAAAGAATTCGCCAGCGGTTCGAGAAATTCCAGTCGCTGCCCCCGGAGCGGCGTGAAGCATTGCGCGAACGTTGGCAAAACATGAGCCCGGAACAACGCGAAGCATTCCGGCAACGCCTGGAAAAGCGTCGTGAACGTCTGGAGAGCATGACTCCGGAACAGCGCGAGGCATTGCGAAAGCGCATGGAGCGATTCGATAGTATGAGTCCGGAACAGCGTCAGCAGATTCTGCAGCAGCGGTTGAAGCAGCAACAACAGCGCCTGCAGGATTCGCCAGCCTATGACAGCAAATCTCCAATACAATCCGGCAGCGACAATAATGGTCTGTCTGGGAACCGGGGTGCCGGAAGCCCGGATCGTGGTGGAATGGGCGGTGCGCGTAATGGAGCTGGTCCCCGCAGATAATCAAATCATGGTAAGTTTGGCAAAACCCTGAACCCTGACCGATTCTGATTAATGCGGAAAATCCTGACGGATAAAAAAGTCCTTTCCTGGGCCATGTACGACTGGGCGAACTCGGCATTCGCCACGGTCATGCTGGCCGGGTTGTTTCCGGTGTTTTTCAAACAGTACTGGAGTGCCGGTCAGTCTGTCACCACCAGTACTTTCCATCTGGGGGTCGCCAATTCCGCGGCCGGGATAGTCATCGTCCTGATAGCGCCGATCATGGGAGCAATTGCCGATGCCGGCCAGGCCCGCAAGCGCCTGTTGTTATCGTTTGCCGCACTTGGCATGGTAATGACAGCGGCACTTTATGGCATTGCCGAAGGCGAATGGCTGAGCGCCGCTATTCTGTATGCCATTGGCGTGATCGGTTTTATGGGCAGTGTTGTTTTCTACGATGCCCTGATTGTCAAAGTCACCGAACCGCAACATTATGATCTGGTCTCCGGTTACGGGTTTGCCATGGGTTATCTGGGTGGCGGCCTGTTGTTTACCCTGGATGTATTGATGACCCTGTTTCCGGAATTTTTCGGTTTTGCCGATGTCAGCGGCGCGGTCCGGTTTTCCTTTATCACTGTCACAATCTGGTGGGCGGTGTTTACCCTGCCATTGCTGTTCAACGTACCGGCTGACCAGGGTATCCGCATTCCGGTTGGTCAGGCAATCCGTGGTGGATTCCGCGAATTACGGCATACCTTTCATGAAGTGCGTAAATTGAAAGTGGTATCATTATTTTTGCTGGCCTACTGGTTGTATATTGACGGGGTCGATACCGTCGTCAG
>JASFNY010000293.1:0-3328 GCA_050116795.1 Thiohalophilus sp. | reverse complement strand
AGATTACATCAGTTATGCGACTGGCATGAACGTCAAAATAGTCGTAGCCGATAATTATCTTGCCCACTGGAACGCGGTAAGAAAAGGCAGTGGCTATGACCTGATACTTGATGCCGCACATTTTACTGATTATCGAATCAAGAACTTTAATTATGAAGTCCTGGCAAAAGCACCTTCTGCAATGAGTTTCAGTTTCATTACACAGCATGGAACGCCATTCCCTGATAAAGACGGGTTGTTGTCAAAAACCATCGCTACAACACCTTCGCCCAGCCTGGGAGGGGTACAATTGTTGCAGATGTACCCAAACCCGGCGCGTCAGCCCCGTATCATCGAGGTGAAAAATTACGCCGAGGCCATTGTAAAAGTGAAAAACGGCGAGGCGTTTTCTGCACTGGTTCCCACCCCTATGATCAAGGATGACAGGGATATCAATGCAGTCGAAGCGACTCAATCCGTACCACAAATTGCCTTGTCTGCGTCACCCGAGCTGTCTAAATCTATCAAGGAAAGAATTCGTGCAGCCTTGTTAAATGCAGGTAATTCGAATGAAGGTCAGAAAATGCTGGCTAAAATCAATCTGACCGACTTTGAATCTGCTACCTCATCTACGTATGCTGGCTATGCAAGCTTGTTGAGAGGTGTGTGGGGTTACTAGTTTCATTGTGTATCACTGACCAGTAAGTTTGCGACCGGTAAGTTGCCAATTTGCGCGCCAGCATATTACTTATAGGTCGTATGGTCAGTGATACTCAATGTATTTTCTGTAACTGAATTTATTGTTGGTTGAAATTCGGCATGTCGGTTTGCATCCACTGTCGGAATTCTTCACGTTCTTTCTCGCTGGCCATCAGCCACCAGAACTTCAACCGTTTGACCGCATCTTCACGGCTTGCCTGCTCGGCATTGGGCATGGGTGCTGGTGTGGCTGCGGTTGTGTCGACAACAGGTGTTTCTGATGCAGCAAAGGGTAAAATCCCGCTGGAATGGTTTGTGGCGACTCCCTGTGAGGCGACCTGCGTGCTTCCATCTACCGCCACGAGTGTGGCCTTGAAATCGCTTGCCAGGTCAAAGGCCTCGTTTTCGCTCTTGGGTTCGTCATAGGTCAACTCGTAAACCTGCCCGGCAGCAAAGTCGCTCGTGATTCGGCGCTCGTCCGATTTGATCATTATGCTGCTAACCGCCGAGCCCCAGACCAGCGCGTACTCGAAGTTAAGCGTATGTTGTCCGGGGAGCAGATGCAGTTCATAGAAACCATCTTCAATGGAGGGCGCATCGATTTTGCGCCCATCAATGCTTTTCATAGTAATCGGGCCGGGTACCTTGACCCGGGCGATCTCGTTCTCCGCCCTGTCTGGACCATCATAGAATTTTACAGGACCGATCGGGGTGCAACCGGCCAGCAGGGTGGACAAAATCAGTAACAGTAATTGCCAGGACAGGATGGATTTCATTTGTCACTCCGTTCTTAATGCTTCGACAGGGTCCATTCGAGCTGCTCGCCTTGCCGGCAGTACACCGGCAAGCAGACCGATCAGGATTGCAATTGATTCTGACAGAATAACAAACTTCCAGGTTGGCTGGACCGGGAGCGCGGGCAGGGCAAGCTGCAATCCTTCACCTATACCGATACCGAGCAACAGACCGGCGAGCCCGCCAATAGAGGAAAGAACAACTGCTTCGCCCAGAAACAACGCCAGTATCTGGCCCTGTCTGCCACCCAGGGCACGCAACAGGCCAATTTCCGAGGTGCGTTCACTCACACTGATGGTCATGATGGTAATGATACCAATTCCGCCCACCAGCAGGGAAATGCCGCCAATAGCACCCACGGCAAACGTCAGTACACTGAGAATTGAACCCAGCACATCCAGCATCTGTGCCTGGGTGGTAATAGTGAAGTCTTCCCGTCCGTGGCGGGCAATCAAAGTCTTTTTGATAGCATCCACGACCCGTTCCACCGGCATCGTTTCGTGGTACAGAACATCGACTTCCATCAACGAGTCCCGGTTGAACAGGGATAGTCCTCGTGCAGCCGGAATATAGACCGTGTCGTCCAGATCAAAACCCAGTACCTGGCCCTTGGATTCCATGCTGCCAATCACGGTATAGCGATCCCCTCCGATTCGAATTCGCTGGCCCAGCGGATTGATATCCGCGAACAGCTCCTGGCGCAGCTTGTGGCCCAGCACGGCAAACGCTCTGGGTGCAATGGGGTCATCCCTGGGCAGAAAGCGGCCGCTGGCCACCGGCATGTTGAATGCCTCGGGGAATTCATGTCCCACGCCATAGATCGTGGTGCGACGGTTGCGGTTGTTGCCTTCCACCTCGGCATTACCCTGAACCACCGGAACCACCGCGGTGGAAACCGGCAGCCGGCGCAACGCCTCGGCATCATCGAGACTCAGTGGCCGGGTGGTGCCGAACACGCCCATCGACATGCCGTGAGTAGTGGCCTTGCCGGGATTGATGGCGACGATGTGAGTACCGAACTGGGTAAACTCGGACAGCACAAACTGGTGGATACCCTGGCCGATGGCAGTCAGTAGCACAACGGCGGCGATGCCCACGGTGATACCGAGCAGGGTCAGAAAACTGCGTAACTTGTGCGCCAGCAGCGAGGTTCCGGTCAGGCGAATGAAATCATTAATCAGCATCAGTGCCTCGCCAGCGCCTGTACGGGATCCAGTCGTGCAGCCTGCCGCGCCGGTAACCAGCTGAAGATAATGCCAGTCAATAGCGCGATTCCCAGCGAAGCATAGATGGCCCAGCTGGGGGGATAGGCCTGCAGCACCGGGAAGGCGCTGCGCAACGCCCAGCTGCCAAGTTCCCCGACCCCCAGGCCGATCAGCCCGCCCAGTCCGGCCAGTAACAGTGCCTCGTTGAGGATCAGAATCAGTATTCGACGGGCCGGTGCGCCCAGCGCCTTGAGCAAACCGATTTCTGCTGTTCGCTGGGAGACAGCGACCAGCATGATGTTCATGATCAGGATACCCGCCACAGCCAGGCTGATTGCGGCGATCCCGGCCACCGCGTAAGTCAGTGCTCCGAGGATGCGATCAAAGGTGGCCAGTACCGCGTCCTGGGTAATGACCGTTACATCGCGTTCTCCCTGGTGGCGTTCTGCCAGTGTCTGCTCGACGAAATCGATCACCTTGGGGATGGCCGCACGGGATTTCGCTTCGATCAGGATGCGGAACAGCGAAGGAAGATTGAACAGTGCCTGGGCCGAAGCGACCGGAATGATAACTACCTCGTCGGCATTAATTCCGATAGAGGTCCCCTGATCGGCGAGTACCCCGATGACTCGATAGCGACGATCACCCAA
>JASFNY010000292.1:0-3353 GCA_050116795.1 Thiohalophilus sp. | reverse complement strand
CAGCATTAGTTTCATCCTTGCATTCATTCGCTCGCTCCGCCGGATTGTTTCTGGAACGTCACCAGCACCAGGCTGGCTTTAAGTAGACGCGAGTCACGTTGTTTGTCCAGACGTAATTCATTGACTACAGTCCATGTCGGCAAACTGCTCAGGCCGGAAAGAAACCGGCGCATGGATTCATAACTCGCCTCCAGTACCAGCTCCTGGTAAATAGGCAGATACTCACCCTGCAGTTTGCCGGTCTTGCGTGATTCATTAATAATCTGCACACGATGCTGTTGCGCCAGACTGTTAAGCCGCTTTACATATTCCGACAAGGGTATCACGCGTTCCAGCTTGGTTTCGACGGACTCCACAGCCTGCAGGGTATTGTCATAATCATCCCGCAGTTCCTGCAGACGCATCAACGAAATCAGCGACTGCCTGGTTTCATTTACCGAAGCCTGTAATTCAGCATGTCGCACGGCTTCCGGTCTCCATAGCAATAACCAGGTACCCAATAACAATAATGCGGCGACAGGAAGGGCGAGTAATGCATAACGGGTCGCGGGGAACCGTGTAGCGTACCGTACCTTGCGACGTAACTCTTCCATCGTCATGCCCGGCCTCCTGCCGCACGTAGCCGAATCTCGAATTGGATAACACGGCGGTTGCCGCGTTTTTCCTGGCTCTGACGACTCAACTGGACTTCACTGAAGCGGCCACTTTTTTCAGCCGCCTGTAAAAGGCCGGTCAATTGTTCGGCTCCGGGTGCCTCTATAGTCAGCAGCAGCTCGTTGTCGGCCGGCTTGTAGCTTAAACTGGTCACATAGGCCTGGTCTGGCAGTAACTCCTCTATCCGGGAAAGTATGACAGATAGTCCCGCACCCTGACGTCCGGCCAGTTCATTGATTGCGGCAATACGCTGTTGTAGCTGTCGAAATTCCGACAGTGAAGGCCCTCCCTTTAATAATTCGCTCTGCTGTTCCAGTTTATTTTTCAGTTCGACCTGACGATCAGCCAGGTCAAGGTTCTGCGCAGACAATTCGAATCGTGTAACAATCATTCCCGCAGCAAGAATCAACAAGGTCAGCAAAAGCACCCAGGCACCGACAAACAGGCCGGGTACAGCATCAGTTTCGCAACTGACAAAGCTCAACTTCAGTGACATAAGTTCCCCACTGCCTGGATGGCAAGCTGCTCCCCGGGAGTGTCAGCATGACCCATATCCAGGCTCTCAATCTTCAGCTCCAGGCGTCGACCAAGAATTTCAACCAGTTCATTGGTGTCCATCGCGGTTCTGTTACCGGCAAGCATCAGGCGCCCCGGTGTCATATTGCCTACAGAAACCAGCATACGCTGCAGTTGCGCCGCAAAATGCTCGGCGCCATTCTCTTCCCCAGGCACCTCCCATTTACTGCGCCGGTATACCGGCCAGCCACGATTATTCGTGACATAGAAACTCCAATAGTCCGGTTGCAGATGCAACAGGGCCGTATCGGCCGGATTGCTGATACGGTTTAACAACAAATTGCCAATGGTATCCATGCTGTCAAGAATCAGGCCGTACTCCCTGGCCTGTTGCTGCAAGGGCTCCAGTCGGTTCTTTTCGATACTTTGCACTATCACCCATTGCTGGTTGTCCTGCTCTCCCAGCCACTGCCAGCTGATAGCATGCTGCTGTGCATCGCGCTGCCAATCGCGTTCCAGACGCCAATTGATAAGTGTGTTGCGTTCACGGGTTTGCCCTGGCAGGGACTCGAAGCTCAGCAAAACCTGGTGTACCCAGGGATCGGCCAGGGCGATACTGATCGGAATATACTGTCGGCCTGCCTGCCGATGCAGGCGTGCAAAGAAACGCTCGAGTGCCTGGTTATCAAACGACTCAGATAATGCCTGCTGCTCGCGCCAGCGGGTATGCCACGGCGGGGCAAGATCGGCCTGCACCGCAGTAATGCATTCACGGTCCTGATAAATACCGATTCCCATATCTGGTCTGAAAAACTTTTTCTTAATCAACAAACGTCACCCGATTGATTTCGTGCAGACTGGTCACGCCCTGCATGGCCTTTTCCAGCGCCGCCTGGCGCAATGTGGTCATACCCTCTTCCCGGGCGACCTGTTGCATATCATTTACCGGACGCCGATCGATGATCATCTCGCGAATCCGTGGTGACAGCTCCAGGAGTTCCGTGATCGCAATCCGTCCATGGTAGCCGGTACCATGGCAACTCGGACAACCGGTGCTTTCAAACCATGTCACACCACTACAATCCTGGTCACTCAGCCCGGACTGCTCCAGCTCCTCGGCTGCCGGTTTGATCGGTTCCTTGCAGTCGGGGCATAGCTTGCGCACCAATCGTTGTGCGACCACGCAATTCAGCGCCGAAACGAAACTGTAAACATCCACACCCATGTGACTGAAGCGGCTGATCACATCGAAGGCATTGTTGGCATGCACGGTGGTAAATACCAGGTGCCCGGTCAGCGCCGACTGCACGGCAATCTTCGCAGTTTCGGCATCACGAATCTCGCCTACCATAATCTTGTCGGGATCGTGGCGCAGAATCGAACGTAACCCGCGGGCAAAGGTGAGTTCTTTTTTCTCGTTAACCGGAATCTGGACAATGCCATCGAGTTGATACTCGACCGGGTCCTCAATGGTAATAATTTTCTCCTGGCCGGTATTCAGTTCACTCAGGGCAGCATACAGTGTAGTGGTCTTGCCGCTGCCGGTGGGGCCGGTCATCAACACCATGCCATAGGGTTCGTGGATAGCCTTGCGGAATTTTTTCAATGTCTGTTCAGACATTCCCAGGTTTTCCAGGCTCAGTTGCTGCATACCTTCGGTGAGCGAAGATTTGTCGAGAATACGTATCACCACATCCTCGCCAAACACTCCCGGTAAAATGGAAACACGAAAGTCGATATCACGCTGACCGATACGTAACTTGAAACGACCGTCCTGGGGAATGCGTTTTTCCGCGATATCCAGTTCGGCCATGACCTTGAGGCGCGAGATAAGGGCGGCATGGTGCTGGCGGGCAAGCACTTCTGTGGCAGGATATAACACGCCATCGATGCGGTACTTGACTTCCATGCCATGTTCAAACGCCTCGATATGTATGTCACTGGCGCGACGTTGCAAGGCGGCATTCAACACCGAGTTGACCAGCCGAATGACCGGTGCCGACTCCTCGTCGACCGCTTCAAGACGCACGGTTTCCTCGCGTCCGTCACGGGTTTCTTTGACGATGACCGGTTTGAATTCTTCCGAAACATCACGCAACACGTGCGATGTTCCTTCACTTCGCTTGAGTGTCTCGACAATGGCTGACGGGGTGCTTATCAGTAGATTGATATGTCGCCCGGCC
>JASFNY010000291.1:0-3355 GCA_050116795.1 Thiohalophilus sp. | reverse complement strand
CGTAGCGTTCGTCATACAATGTCTGCAAATCTGTCGAACCTTCAAGCTGTGCATAGAGCGTGGCATGAATTCCCCGAATCATCGGCGTGAGATGCGGCACGAAAGTCAGTCCCACCGAACTACCGGCCGCCTGACTCAATCCCTGTACGATCTCGGGCAGATGCCGATGACCGGCCACGCCGTATGCTTTCATATTTTCGCTGGCTTCGCCCAGCAAGGTACCCACGCTGGCCTTGCGGCCGGCACCACTGACGCCCGACTTGGCATCCGCCACCAGATGGCCGATGTCTACCAATCCCTGTTCGATCAGTGGCAGAAAACCCAGTTGGACGGCCGTCGGGTAACAACCGGGACAGGCGATCAACCGGGCATCCCGAATCGCCGCGCGATTGACTTCAGGCAAACCGTATACCGCCTCGGCAACCAGTTCCGGCGTGGTATGTTTCATGCCATACCATTTTTCCCACTCCGCCACGTCCTTGATTCGAAAATCGGCGCCCAGATCGACAACCTTCACACCCTTTTCCAGCAATTCGCCTGCAGTGTTCATGGCCACGCCGTGTGGCGTGGCAAAGAAGACCACGTCACACTCGGCCAGTCGCTCGGGATCGGGTTCGCTGAAGGCGAGGTCAACCACGCCACGCAGGTTGGGGAACATGTCCGCCACCGGCTGGCCGGCTTCCGAACGTGAAGTGATCAGACGCAGCTCGACCTCGGGATGAGCCGCGAGAAGGCGCAATAACTCGACGCCGGTATAACCCGTTCCTCCAACAATGCCTGCCTGGATCATTACTTCCACCTATATATAAGAGACTAATGATAAGCGCTGGCGGGATAAAGGAAAAGAGCGGGGTGTGATGAATTTCTCATGCCTCGAACTGCGCAGGAAAAAATACCGACGAGAAGGAAACTTACTATTCAGAAATAAAAACCCCCGACCCTGTGAATCACAAGGTCGGGGGGACAACGCCTCACTAACAATAATCAGAAGATATGGGTCAACTGAATGGCAAAGCGTCCGTCAACCCCTTCAAGGTTGGCATTAACCGGGGCGGTATCGGACTCAAAGTCCCGACTGGCATATTCCATATTCACGCGGGTCTTCTTGTTGATGTGATACTGCGCGCCGATCGTGGTGGTCACGAATCGTGACTCATCATCCGCTGCCGCAGTTGGATAGTGTTCACCACGGGTATAAGAGTCATACCGCGCGTCCAGTTCCCATTTCGAACCCGGGATATACCAGCCAAGGTCGACATAGTAACCACTGGCCTCTTCATTATTCCAGATACCGGTGAAATCGGTGGGCGTGCCCGATGGATGCGGGCCAGGTCGATGCTGTCCCTGGAAGATCATCCCCTCACCCTGCATGTACTCGGCTGAGACCCGGAAAGGCATTTTGAGATATTTAAATCCGACACCGGAACGGGAGCGATCCTGTTCCTGGGTTCTGTCGTAGATATTGGTGCGTTTACCGTCCTGGCTCCAGGCAAACAACTTAAGACCTTGCCGACGCGGCCCTTTGCCGCCGTAGATCAGTTCCGAGGACCAGTAAAGATAGAGGTCCTTGTTAGTGTCATTATCGCCGATGTTCAGGCCATTACCGTTGCCATACATGATTGCATAGCTGTGTTCCCAGCTACCGTTCCTGAAGCTGTCAAACACCTGGATACCCGTGTCACGAAATGCACCAACCGGGGTGGAATAGGCATTCATGTTGGCGTCGGGTGTCGGAGCCGGAATGCGCATGACATCGGTGGCCGCCGGGAAACGTTCCAGCATCAACTGATTCGTGACCGAGGTGAAATTGATGTAATCAAACACGTGGATCGCCTGTAACGCCTCTTCCGGTCCCGGTGTCTTGAACAGACCCAGGCGAATCCTGGCTCCGGGAATATGGTTCAGGGTAATACTGGCGTCAGTCAGATGTGTCGCCCCATCCTTGGCATTGGTAATCGCGTTATTGCCCAGTTCTGCAAGGATGAAGTAATTCACGTTTCCATCCAGCGGCATACCCTGGCCACGCACACCGATACGCGCGCGGTTGACGTTGAATGCTGCCTGGTCATCCAGGTTTGGACCAATTAATTTCGGCGGAATATAACCGTCCAGCGCGGGGCCACAGGCTGCGGAAGTACACTCTGTACTGTTGTCATTCTGATATTGGGCCTGAATAAAACCCCAGACCTTGGCACGCGGCGCGGCATCCTTTGGTTCGGTACCCTGCAACATCAACCAGTTCGCGGCCTGGGCAGGCAGACTGATGCATCCAATGGAGGCGGCACATGCCGATACCAGTACGGCTTTTTTAATCATATTCATTGATATTTTCCCTTTTTCGTAATTCTTTGTTCTTTGTATTTATCATTCAGGGCTTGACTAACGAATAACCCTTTTTCTGCAGCTCAAGAATCCGAACAACCCCTGCGCTCACAGTTACAGCGTTTGAGTTGAGCTCAGGAGGATGACCCAGTTTTTTACCCATATTGGTAACTGTGTTGGAACAAGCGCTGAATCGCACACCATTACCGACAAGAGACTGTATACGTGAAGTATTGGCGTTGTCCTTGAACAACAGGCGCAGCCCGGGACCAAAAGCCACGACTTCGATAGCAACCCGGTCAGGGCCATAGTGCTTGATTAGATTGTTGGCAACGTTCAGAACCAGAGTCTGTTTGAACGGGTTGTTGTCACTGATTTGCAGAACAATTTTTTCTTCTGCGAAATCATTTGCAGCATTGGCATTAAAGGCAATTAGCGAAAACAGACAGGCGAGCGCCAGCGCCCATGCTCTTAACATGGTTGAGTTCATGAGAATCCATCCCTTTTAATAAGATTTGTAAATTTTGTTATATGGCCTGCGTAAAAGCCGACCTACTAGTGTTAAACACAGAAATTACCGTTTTATTCCGAATATTTTTGAAAAGATTTGATTTTTTAGTACGCGTCTTAATTTCGCACGTCAAGATTCTGTTAACTATGGAATAAAATACTCTTGATAACGTCTACTGTATCCATAACCATAACAATCAAGCCTTACCACCATGGCTATACTCTTTGGTATTAACCGAAAATTAAGCAAAGAATTAGAAACGATAAGGCCCCGGCTATATCGGCTTGCTTATTCGTGGTGTCATTCGCCACACCTGGCTGACGACTTGACCCAGGAAACATTGGCCCGCGCATGGAAAAACCTGCATCAACTACATGATTCGTCCGGCTTCGATAAGTGGTGCTTCAAAATATTGATCAATTGCTGGCGGAGTCATCTTCGATCTTTCCGTGAACTTGCCGATATCGATGATTATGTATTGCAGGAAGTCCATACACCGGAATCCCTGCACCACCAGCAGCG
>JASFNY010000290.1:0-3360 GCA_050116795.1 Thiohalophilus sp. | reverse complement strand
AATAACCGTCGCGTTGAAGAGTTGCTTTTTAATTATTGACAGCCTGTCTGACAGTTGAACCTGCACCATTCTGATGCAACCAGATATCTCGTGCAGTGCGTTGTTCGATCGTCACTTCGTCATTCACAGTAAAATAGACTGTATTGGCCGGGGCAGATTCCAGTTGCAGTTCGAAAACAATCAGCTCGTCCCGGCGAAAGGCATGCAGCGTCACGCTGGCGTCATCCGCATAGGTAGTCAGAAGTGATTCGAGATTGGATTTGTCGACCTTGATATTGTCACAGGCAATAATCAGGTCACCGGCCGAAAGACCGGCTTTTTGTGCAGGCCCATTATCAAAGACATGACTGAGACGGGCGCCGACAGGATCATTGATCACGCGTGCTCCGAGCCAGGCAAATGTTGAATTATCACCATTGCCCGACGGTGGTGTACCGCCTTTGTCATCCACGCTTTTTGCAGGACGTAAGCAAAATTCGATACCGTTGTCGCGCAACAATTCCTGTAAAGGGGGATCCTCGGTGCCATGGACATAGCGCTCGAAGAAGGAGGCAAGATCAGCTCCTGCAATCTCACCAGCGAGTTCCTCTATGCGTCCTTCCGGAACACCTATGGCGGGTTTACCGTAGTCCTGCCAGAGTCGGCGCATGAGATCGTCGAGCGAGACTTTTTGCCCGCTTTCGCGGCGTAGAGTCAAATCCAGTGCCAGCGCGATCAGAGCACCCTTGGCATAGTAACTGACAATGTTATTCGGCGCGCTCTCGTCCTGTTTGTAGAATTTACTCCAGGCGTCGAAGCTGCTTTCCGCCACGCTTTGTTTGAATCGTCCTGCCCCTCGCCAGACACGGGTCGCTGTCTGTCCAAGAAGTTCCAGGTAACTTTTGGGATCGATGACCCCGCTGCGTACCAGTCCCAGCTCATCGTAATAGGAAGTGATACCTTCAAAGGCCCATAGCTGGCGCGTGGGTGTCTCGCGGCTCAGATCATAGGGCATGAAGATCGCCGGTTTGATGCGCTTGATATTCCACAGATGGAAATACTCGTGGCTGCAGAGTCCCAGAAAATTCCGGTATTTTTCGTTTATCCCTATCTGACCGGGTAACGGCAGATCATTCCGGCTGCACAACAGGCTGGTCGAGCTGCGGTGTTCGAGTCCGCCATAGCCTTCGCCGACTGCAGTGACAAGAAACAGGTAACGTTCCATCGCCGGCAGTTCACCAAACATCTCAACATGCGTACGACAGATTTTTTCCAGGTCCTCGACAAGCCTGGACAGATCGGCCCGATGCTGGCCGGTAATGGCCACTTCGTGGGGTACGCCGGCAACCTCGAAGTTAGCCAGGTCGAACGTTCCCATCTCTACCGGATGATCGATTAGCTCGTCATAATCCGCGGCCTGATAACCCCCGAAACCATGTAGCGGGGCATTGTCGCGTGGCAGGGTTGTGGCTATTCGCCAGTTGGCGTATTGCCTGGTGTCCGGTGGTTGTATCTCGACCCGGCAGGGGCTGTTGGTTTGGCCCTCGACGGCCACAAACACGCTGGTACCGTTGAAGTAGGCATGGCTGGTATCCAGGTGTGCACCGCGCACAGACAGATCCCAGGCATAGATTTCGTATTCTATATATATGGGGCCAGCACAAGGGGTAATCTGCCAGGTACTTTTGTCCAGCTTTTCGGTAACCAGTTCGCGATCATGACGGTCGCGAGCTTTCAGCCAGACCACGTTTTTGGCGAAATCGCGGATCATATAACTGCCGGGTATCCAGCTTGGGAAGCTGACACGCTGGCCGGCGGCATCGGGCTGTTCGATCAGACATTCCACCCGAAACAGGTGGGCCTCCGGGCATGCCGGACGAATAACATACTGAACAGGAGGTTTTTGATTCACACTGACCTCGAGTAGGAATTACGGCTCGAGCTCGATTTTAACAAAAACCTGTTGATATTGTTGCCCGCTGGCCTGTCCTGATGAGGCAATACCCGTGGAGCGGCTTTGCATTTGTTGCATGGTGCCACCCAGTTCCACCCATTCGCCAAGTTTTGCTTTAACAGTGGTTTGCAACCCGCTGACATCGTATTGTCCATCACCGGAGCGGTTAATACTGGCGCGCTGGGGACGAATGAACAGCAGCACCTGTTCGCCACTGATCTGCGGCCGCACCTGGAACCCGCTGCTGACAGTATGGTAGCGAATGGTCCGGGTAATAGTGCCGTCAGGATTGGTGGTCTGTTCGGTCACGGGAACGGCCTGCCCGGTTTGTATATTTGCCCATTGACCCTCCGTTACGCGAATGGTCTGGGCACTGGGTTCGCGGCTGATCGATCGGCTGCTGTGGAGTTTAACACTGCTTGCACCTCCCTCAACTTCGCGGCCACTGTCGATCACAATCGACTTGCCGTTCTCGTCGCTCTTGATATCAATCGGGTCACTGGCGATGCGACCCTGTACGGCAATTTCGCGTTCGGCACTGATCGCCTCGTAATCGGTGGAGACATATATTTTCATTTGTCGCAGTGCCGTATCGAGATCGTTCAGAAGTTTGCGAAGTTCATCGATGTTTTGCGGTGTCGAACGAACGATTAACTTGTAATCGGTGCCGGTAATGCTGCCACCTTTTGTGACAAAAGGTTTCAATATTGGTACCAGTTCCTGAGCGGGTCGATGGCGCAACTCGATAACTTCCAGCTCCATTTGCGAAGCAAGTGCCGTGGATGCGCCGAACACAGAAATGATTATCAAGAAGAACGAAAAGGCAGCAGGCAGAATGGCCAGAGTGTATGCCGTTTTCGATTTTTGCGAGAGCAGGGACATTGACTGAAACCTCACTTGAATACAGCGTTTATATATAGAGTCTGCGGGCATCGGCGGGAACCTGGCTATGCTCCCATACCTCGTTGAAATGATGAAGCAGCGATTGCGCCAGTAATGGGTCATTATAATTTACGATGCCTTCATAACGATCAGCCAGTTTTCGATGCAATACCGCGCGTTCGTCGACAATAAAATAACTCTCATTGTACTCGGCGTACTGCTTGTGAATGACACGGAGCTCCATGGAGCTGCTCAGATGCCGGGCAAGCTCAATGATGCGATGGCCGCGTTTGACCAGGGGTTCGATATCCCGGATGAGAATGCGTACCTGTGACTGGGGACTGCGAGTGGCGAGCTGACGCAGGGCGAGTGTAAATTCATGTGTGTCATAGAGCTTGCCGTCCAGGTGGCGGCTGTAAATGTGCAATGAACGTCGGCCCTTGTCGAGCATATTCAACAGGGCCTGATAGTTGTCCTGGCTATCGTTGATGCCCAGTTCACCGGTGGCTTCGCCAATTTCTGCTGTGGTCAGTGCCTGCGTATCG
>JASFNY010000289.1:0-3361 GCA_050116795.1 Thiohalophilus sp. | reverse complement strand
GACTGACCTGTTCGCCGGCCCGCATGCCGCTGAGAATATCGTCGTAATCCTGGTTTTCGGTCTGCAGAGAGTCCCGGTACAACTGTTCATCCGCCTCGCCGTAATGCTGGCGAATATAGGATTCCACCGCCTCGCGAGCCGCCGGCCGGGGATTGAATTCAGCGACGGTGCGCGACACCCTGACCAGCCAGGCCTGGACGAAGACCTCGCCGCGGCGTTCCCGAACCGCACGGTCGGCCACGTCGAGATCGGTGATAAACTCCTCGCGGGCCTGCTCCAGTTGGCGATACAGCACGCTGAAGCAGTAGCTGGCCACTCTGGGGCTCTGCTCGATGCCGATAAACCGGAATTCCGGGGCCCGGCCATAGCGGCGCGAAACCAGGACCCGGCAATCGAAGGCCTCACAGACCAGGTTCGACAGGGCCACGGCCCAGAATGGGGGGTTGTAGCGCATACCCGTATCGATCACCGATTCGCCCACCCCGGCGGCCATGATCTGGTCCTCACTGATGGCATGCTTGCGCATCAACCGATGGGCCTGGCGCAATGCCGAAGCGGCCTCATTGGGATTGGCCGATTCAGCCAACCGCAGGCACTTGCAGATCTTGTCGATGATTTTCAGGTTGTTCACGAGCAATTCCTTGCTGCTTTTCCCTTATACTACAAAAATATCAGTCTGTTACAAGGATTTTTTATTAAAATACTTTAAGGTATTTATAATTTGATGAAATTTTCACCAGTCAGTAAGCCCTTGAGGCGCATGCCGGCAGGTCATATATAACAGCATCGACATCAGCAAAATGTCCCGCGGCTCCCCCATCGGCTATATTCGCCAGAATGACCGCAGTGGGTAAGCTATAGCAGTAAACCGGTCACAAAACGAGCCAGAAAATTTGGAACCCCTATGAATCCAGCCCAGGCACCGACAATCGATATCGATCGCATTCGTCAGCAGGCATTGCTGACGCCACCGGCCAAAGCATTGAGTGATGCCGAGCGTCAAACCCTGATCGAACGCATCAAACGTCTGCTCAAGGAGAAGGACGCGGTCCTGGTCGCGCACTACTACACCGATGATGATCTGCAGCAACTGGCCGACGAAACCGGAGGCTGTGTCTCCGATTCACTGGAAATGGCCCGTTTCGGACACGATCACCCCGCCAGTACCATTGTGGTGGCCGGCGTGCGTTTCATGGGTGAGACCGCCAAGATTCTGAATCCCGAAAAACGGGTTCTGATGCCGACCCTGCAGGCGGAATGCTCGCTGGATCTGAGCTGTCCTGCGGATCAGTTCAGCGCTTTCTGCGACCAGTACCCGGATCGCACCGTGGTGGTCTACGCCAATACCTCGGCTGAAGTGAAGGCACGTGCCGACTGGGTCGTCACTTCCAGCATCGCCACCCGGGTTGTGCAACACCTGCATGAGCAGGGCGAAAAAATCATCTGGGCCCCGGACCGCTATCTTGGTGACTATGTGCAGAAAGTGACCGGCGCCGATATGCTGCTATGGCAGGGCTCCTGCATCGTGCATGACGAGTTCAAAGCCGACGAACTGCGCAAGTTGCGCAAACAACATCCCGAAGCCGCCGTGCTGGTACATCCCGAGTCGCCCGCCGATGTGATCGAGCAGGCCGACGTAGTCGGTTCCACCACCCAGTTAATCAATGCGGTTCATGACTTGTCCAACCCGACCTTTATCATTGCCACCGACAAGGGCATCTTCTACAAAATGCGCCAGGCCGCTCCAGGCAAACAACTGATCGAGGCACCTACCGGCGGCGTCGGCGCTTCATGCGGCAGTTGCGCACACTGTCCCTGGATGGCGATGAACAGTCTGCAGAACCTGGCCGACTCCCTGGAAAAGGGTAGCAACGAAGTCCACGTCGATCCGGAAATCGGGCGTCAGGCTCGAGTCTCGGTACAGCGCATGCTCGATTTCGCCGCCGGGCTCAAGACCAGTGCAATCGGCAACAGCAACATCACTTCACCGGCCTGAGCAAACCGCACGCGGTCTCCCCGGTCGGGGAAACATAAAACATAACAATAAGGAGATCGGGTGGCTGTCGATCTGACGCGTTCCATAAAAACCCTGCTGTTTCCTGTCCTGCTGCTAATCGCCGTATACCTGTTGCAGGAATCGCTGGCCGCCTGGTTAAGCCAACTGGGCAGTATCGCGGTACGCCTGCCCTATATTCTGTTTTTTTCCGGCGTGGCTTTTGCGCTGCTGTTTCGACACAGCCGGGAATTCTTCAATCTCGTTATCCTGCTGTTGTGCGCAGCCGTACTGGATTACTTTCTCTGGGCTTCTCCGGTGCCTATCCCGACAACGGTGATTCACACCCTGCTGTGTCTCCTGGTACCCGTCAATCTGTTGCTCAACGACCTCTGGCGCGAGCGCGGTGTATTCAACCGTCACGGCTTGCTGCGCCTGCTGGTGATCGGCTTGCAACTTGCGATAGTGATTCTGCTGGTGTACGTGGCACCAAATGCGCTGACCGCGATCAACGATTTTGCCCCCTGGGGCAACCTCACAATCACCCCCATTCCCCCGTTGGCACAACTGCTCATTCTGATCAGTGGAATCACGCTGCTGATCTATGTGTTTACTCATCCCTCTACCCTGCAGGCGACGCTGTTGGCCATTTTCATCTGCGTGGTACTTGTCCTGCACAATACCGGGCATCCATTCACGGCACGATTGTTTTTGATCCTGGCTGGCCTGCTGCTCCTCATCGCCCTGTTGCTCAATCTCCGTCAGCTTGCCTATTACGACGAACTGACCGGCTTACCCTCACGGCGTGCATTACGTCAGACCCTGATGGCGCTGGGCAGTCGCTACAGTATCGCGATGGTGGATGTCGATCATTTCAAGAAACTGAATGACAGTTACGGACACGATGTCGGCGATCAGGTGCTGCGCATGCTGGCTACCCGCTTGCGTAGAGTCAAAGGCGGCAAGGCGTTCCGCTATGGCGGAGAGGAATTCACACTGGTGTTTGGCGGCAGGCTGGCGGACGAAGTTGAACCTCTGCTGGACCAGTTGCGCGAGGCCATCTCTGACCATCCGTTCCGGCTTCGACATCGGTCTCGCCCTGCCAAAGCCCCGAATAAACCTCGCAAAACACCGGATACTCCGAGTCTGCAAATCAGCGTCAGCATCGGACTGGCTGACAGCGAACAGGGTGCGAATTCACAAGCCATCATGGAGCTCGCCGATCAGGCGCTTTACAGTGCCAAGAAGAAAGGTCGCAACCGGGTGGTATTGGCTCGCGATTAGTAAACCGGTTCAGACAAATTGTGCAAGATAATCGAGCACCGCCCGGGGCAGCCAGTAACCGGGCCGAAAGATCGAACCTTCGAC
>JASFNY010000288.1:0-3364 GCA_050116795.1 Thiohalophilus sp. | reverse complement strand
TCGAATTTGTTCACCGCATTCATCAATTCCATGATCGCGGCGATCGCGGTATTGAAGGTAAAACGCCGCCCCATGTCGTCCGTGCACTTGGCGATGGTCTCGTGCACCTGGCGACGCAGGGTCTTCTGTTTTTCAGCAAGGGTATCCACTTGAGGTAACCCGGCAGGGCCCTGTTCGAGATGTTGCTGCACCCGGGACCACAAGCGTTTGAGAAAACGATAGGCACCGTCCACGCCGGCATCGGACCATTCCAGCGACTGTTCGGGCGGCGCGGCAAACATGGTAAACAGTCGCGCGGTATCGGCACCGTACTTTTCGATCAGCGCCTGTGGATCCACGGTATTACCTTTCGACTTGGACATCTTGGTGCCGTCCTTGAGCACCATGCCCTGGGTTAACAGGCGAGTAAACGGTTCATCGTTTTTGATCAGTCCGGCATCGCGCATCAGCTTGTTGTAAAAGCGTGCATACAACAGATGTAATATGGCGTGCTCGATACCTCCGATGTACTGATCCACCGGCAACCAGTAATCGGCCCGTTCGTCCAGCATCGCCTTGTCGTTTCCGGCTGAGGCATAACGCGCGTAATACCAGCTCGACTCCATGAAGGTATCGAAGGTATCGGTTTCCCGTTCCGCCTTGCCGCCGCACTTGGGACAACGGGTGTTATAGAACTCGGGCATCTTCTTGAGTGGCGAGCCGACCACGCCCTCGAAATCGACTTCCTCGGGCAGCACCACCGGCAGATCTTTTTCCGGCACCGGTACCTCACCGCATTTTTTACAGTGAATAATGGGGATCGGCGCACCCCAGTAACGCTGTCGCGAGACACCCCAGTCGCGCAACCGGTAAGTGACACGTTTCTCGCCGCGCTTTCGCTGCTTGAGGTAATCAGCAATTTGCTCAAACGCTTCTTCGGAATCCAGACCGTCAAACTGATCCGAGTTGATCAACCGGCCCTTGTCAGTAAACGCGCCCTGATTGAGATCAGGCAGCTCACCCTCATGTGGAGCGATCACCGGCCGAATCGGCAGGCCATAGGCTCGCGCGAATTCCCAGTCGCGCTGATCATGGGCAGGCACCGACATTACCGCGCCCTCGCCGTAACTCATCAGCACGAAATTGGCCACGTAGATCGGTAACCGGTCGCCGGTGATCGGATGGACCGCCTTTAACCCGGTATCGATACCTTTCTTCTCGACGGTTTCGAGCGTGGCCTCGGCTGTGCCGGTACGCTCGCATTCCTTTATAAAAGAGGCCACAGCGGGATAACGCTGTGCGGCTTCCTGCGCCAGCGGATGCTGGGCGGCCACCGCCATGTAGGTGACGCCCATCAGGGTGTCCGGCCGGGTCGTAAAGACTTTCAGACGCTGCTTGCGATCGGCCAGGTCAAAGGCGATCTCCACTCCGTGGGATTTGCCGATCCAGTTGCGCTGCATGGTACGCACCTGTTCCGGCCAGCCTTCCAGGTTGTCCAGTTCCTCGAGCAACTCGTCGGCATAGGCGGTGATTTTCATGAACCACTGGGGGATATCCTGGCGTTCCACCGGCGTGTCACAGCGCCAGCATTTGCCTTCGATCACCTGTTCGTTGGCCAGCACGGTCAGATCGTTGGGACACCAGTTGACCGGCGAGGTCTTCTTGTAGACCAGGCCCTTTTTATACAGGCGGGTAAACAACCACTGCTCCCAGCGGTAATAGTCTGGATCGCAGGTGGCCAGTTCCCGTTCCCAGTCATAGCCCAGGCCCAGACGCTTGAGCTGGCCGCGCATGTAATCGATGTTCTGCCGGGTCCAGGCGCCCGGTGCGACCTTGTTCTGCATGGCGGCGTTTTCCGCCGGCAGGCCGAAGGCGTCCCAACCCATTGGCTGCAGAACATTTTTGCCCTGCATGCGCTGGTAGCGACTGATCACATCCCCAATGGTGTAGTTACGCACGTGCCCCATATGCAGGCGACCGCTGGGATAGGGAAACATGGACAGGCAATAGAATTTATCCCGTTTTGAATCCTCTTTGACCTTGAAGGATTGCTGTTCTTCCCAGTAGCGCTGGGCCTGCTGTTCGATATGTTCGGGGTGGTATTGTTCGTCCATCTTCTCGGTTTCGGTTGGTCGTCTGGGTCCGGGGAACGGGATAAGCCGTGTATTCTACTCTGCCCGCCGCCCGGGCAAAACCACGGATTGGCGTCTGGGACTTGCAACTCAGGTTCGCGCGAACCAAGATAAGCTTATTAAACCGGACAAAAAAGGAACCTGTACCATGAATGATACCCAGGATCGTCTGCTCAAAGCTTATCGGGACATGATGCAACACCTGCGCGAGGCCTGGCAGGATGTGGAAGAAAAGGCCCTGCCCCCGCTGCGCGAGCGCCTCGACAAGGCGATGCAACAGGCTTCGGAACTGGGTGAACTGAGCCGTGAAGAGGCCCAGAAGGTACGCGAATATGTCCGCCGGGATGTCGAGGAGGCGGCCGATTTCATGAGCGAAAACGGTCGCCAGCTCAAGGAATGGCTCCAATTCGATCTGGAATTCGCCGAATCCAAGTTTGCCGAAATGTTTGCCACGGTGGCCGATCGCACCCGCGTGGAGCTCGAAGCCCTGGCTGACCGGGCCCGCCGGGTTGGGGAATGGCATACCGGCGAGTTGACCGGGGTCGGTATCCTGCAGTGCAAAGAGTGTGGTGAAAAGCTGCACTTTGAAAAACCGGGTCACATTCCGCCCTGCCCCAAGTGCAAAGCTACCGTGTTCAAGAAATATTTCGGCCCACAGAAATAGGCGGACTCAGGAAGAAGTCCAACGTCTTTCGAACAGGTTTATTACTGATCGGCACTTTTCTGGCTCAACAAAAAAGGGATGGCAATGCCATCCCTTTACAACCATAGAACAGGCGCAAAATTATTATTGCTGTTTGATCAGCTTGCACTGATCCAGACCCTCGCGCCCTTCTTTGGGATCCATCAGATGCAGTTTTGAATTCGCGGCAAACATACCCATCTTGACTTCCTGCCAGACATAATAAGTTTTACCGGCTTTACATTCGATTATGAGCTTATCCCACGCTCCTTCTGCCTGGGAAGCCAACGTGTGCTTGCCAGGTGGAACTTTCAACAGCAAGTAGGTTTTCGATGCAGTTTCCCCGACCAATTTATCATCCAGCGTCAGGGCCAGCTTGACTGCCGCACCGAATGTTTCATGGCGGTATACATAGATCAAAGATTCATTGGGACCCGGTCTGGCATTTTTCGCCGCCATATCCTGTTCCGGACTCTCCATCGGGACACTGGCGCAAGCCACCAGTGTGAGCGACAAAATCAGTAATGAAAAATTGCGTAGTATTTTCAGCATAAGTTTTCCTTAACAATTT
>JASFNY010000287.1:0-3368 GCA_050116795.1 Thiohalophilus sp. | reverse complement strand
ATGTCCAGGCCGCCACGCAGACATTCGTATACCGCGCGACCATAGTTCTTGGCAGACAGACCCAGCTTCGGCTTGATGGTAGCGCCGAGCATCGGACGACCATACTTGGCCAGACGATCACGCTCTACCTGGATACCAGCAGGCGGGCCGCCACAGGTCTTGATGTAGGCGATCGGGAAGCGAATATCTTCCAGACGCAGATGCTTGAGTGCCTTGAAACCGAACACGTTACCAACCAGCGAGGTCAGTACGTTGGTGACTGAACCTTCCTCGAACAGATCGATGGGATAGGCGATGAAGGTATAGAAGGATTCCGAGTCACCGGGTACGTCTTCGATCCGGTAGGCACGGCCCTTGTAATATTCCAGGTCGGTCAACAATTCTGACCATACGGTACTCCAGGTACCCGTGGATGATTCGGCGGCTACAGCAGCGGCCACTTCTTCACGTGGTACGCCAGGCTGGCCGGTGACCTTGAAACAGGCCAACAGGTCGGTATCCAGCGGGACGTAATCCGGGGCCCAGTACTTTTCGCGGTATTCTTTTACACCCGCTTGATAGGTATTCGCTGACATGATCTACTCCTGCTACGGTTGCTGATGTTTCTGTTCGCTGCAAAATCTGTTTTGATGGCTGAAGCTTAGGTAGCCACTTTGTTTGATACAAATCGATATTTTCTTCCTGATTGATAGATAATTCTCTATACATGAGGCGCCTCAATGGCTTAGATATAGATTTTTACCTATGACTCTATCGACTCTCGCTTTTCACTGGTTTTGTAACCATACAGACTCTATGTTCATTTACTGCTTCTACTCGATGCACTCAGGCCCGTTTAGATAAACGGTTACTCGAATGCATGTCGTAACTGGCGTGTTTTCTCTACCATTCGATACGTCGAACGGTTGTTGTTGAACTGCGGAACCTCGTGCAGCGCAACCCAGCCGATTTCATGGGATTCGTCGTTACCCGGTATGGGCAATTGATCATCGATCTCCAAGAGGAATCGGATATCGATATGTTCATGTGCCGGTGCATCCGGTAGTGGCGGCGTCCAGTGAATATCCACGTCAAAGATCGCATCGCTCAATAAAATGACTTCTGACAGATCGATCCCGCTCTCCTCGGCCGTCTCGCGCAGAGCGACACGCAAAATATCCGCATCGCCATCGGCATGGCCGCCGGGTTGGAACCACTGATCGAGCTTGCGGTGATGCAGCATCAGGACATGACTGCGATCCGGGCTGACCACCCAGGCCGATCCGGTCACGTGGGTAGGCAGCAATTCGCGCTCGAAACAGTCGGGATGCCGCTCAACAAAATCGATGGCACGACGCACATAGGCCGACTCATCCATAAACCGGGTATGGTGCTGATCCAGTAATCCGAGTAGTTCCTGGCGATGCATCAGCGCGATCCCCAGGATTGCCAGGGGTTCTGTACGGCATTGATGGCCGCCGCGGCCGCCTCATCAACATCCGCTTCACGGCCGGCAATCGTCAGACGACCGAAGGCCCCCACTGCACGCGCATCGACCAGCGTGATGTTCGCGGCTTTCTCCGCCTGGTTGGCGGCATAGATGATGTAACCGGCCGGCTCGGTTTCGAGAATGAACATGCTTTGATCGGGCAGGATCATCGAACCTTTGCGATCCTGGCGGTTGATGACCACGGTATGATCGGGTGTCATGCCACGAATGGTCTCCTGCCAGGCAATCTTGCAGGGTTCCGGATCGGTGGCGGCAGAACCAAAGTGGTTGAGCAATACTCGACCCGATTCTTCAACATCGCCGTGATCGCGATGGTGGATTACCATCGAACCGTAGGCGCGCTCCACCACCTGCTGGGCCAGATGCACGCGGGTGGCCTTGAGCGCCATATCGGTCAGGCGATGGACCGCCATACCCGGTGAGACTTCCACCCACAGGCAGGCATTGCCCGGCGAGGGAGGAAAGCCCTGGGATACCGTGGCCATATATTCGGCCAGTTGCGGCTGCAGGGAATCGATATAGACGTAGGTTCTGAGTTTGATCATGTACCGCGCTCGCTACCGCCCTGCGAAAAGCCAGAATGAGGCAGAAGCTTAAAAATCCCGGTACTTCAATACAAATCGATAATACCTACGTTTCTGATAGACGATACTCTATGAATTAGAATCTGTGCGCCTGATATCGACAACTGTGGTGCGTTGTCCATATATAAAGAATGGCTAATCGGTGTAATAACGGCTGTAGCTGTCCGGGTCCATATCCACTACTTCGACGGTAATTGCAGCCACCCCCAGCTGCAGATCCCGCAATTCACTCACGATCGCTTCGGAAAGGGCTTTCTTCTTTGCCACAGAGCGGCCGACATGCATTCGGCACTGGACACAAACGAAGCCCGGTCCGCTATTCCCTGTTCGGTATGCGGTTATCGGTATTGCCCGGACCTTGATATTTTCTATCGCGAAGAGCCCCGATCCCACAGCGGTATCGAAAACTTTTTCGACCATTGCGGTAACCTTTGGCTCGTCAATTGAATCTGATGAGTACTCTATGACCAGGTGAGGCATGGTATTGTCCAGGTAGAATTTTCAAAAAAGTCACAAACACTTGCATACTAACCAGACTGGAGTATGTCACTGTAACAACTCGGCAAAGACGTCACAGAGTATTTTCGCTTCGATATCATTCTTTATTCAAGACCGATGAAACGCTTCATTCTACCCAAAACAGCCCTGATTGCACTGGGTCTGTCTGGATTGCTTACGGCCTGTAGCGACACCGGGCGGCTTTCTCAACCTGCAGACCATGCCCTTGTCGGAAAGATATGGGATGTGCAGGCAAAGGCTTTCATTGAAACCGATGACGTTATCGAAAGACTGAAGAATACCGAATACCTGCTGCTTGGCGAGAAGCATGACAACCCGGTACATCACGAACATCAGAGCTGGTTCATTCGGCAGCTGGATCAACTTGGACGCAATGCGAGTGTCGCATTTGAAATGATTGACCTGCAACAGGGTCAACGGCTGGCGCAACATTCAGTCCTTACTACCTCACAGCTCATCGCGCTCCTGCAACCGGATGATCCGGGTTGGGACTATCAGCGCTACTATCATGATGTATTCGCTGCCACACTTGCAGCCGGATACCCTGTGCTGGCCGCCAATCTGCGACGTCAACAGTTAATCCGCTATGTCACGCAAAAGCAGGATAATATATCCGGGGAATTTCGCACCTTGCTCGATGAAATACCATTGAGCAAGCAGCAACAGGATGAACTGCAAAAAGAAATCAGGGACTCGCATTGCAATATGATGCCGGAGGAGCGTCTCCCCATGATGGTACGCGCCCAGCGGCTGCGGGATGTGGTAATGGCTACCAG
>JASFNY010000286.1:0-3377 GCA_050116795.1 Thiohalophilus sp. | reverse complement strand
TGAGATCGAAGGCATCACGCTTGTGACGCAAAAAATCTTTCGCCTGGGCACGCAGGGTGTCATCGTAGTCGGCCGGCAGACTCGTGATCAGATCATAACTGCTTTCCGTAACCACCGGCTCCACAACATGTAACAGCGTAATCCTGCATTCGTTATGTTGCATCAGCGTTTTACCCCGCTCGATTACCTGATCCGCTTCCTGAGAGAGATCAAGTGCAAGGACGATATTATTATAGGTAGGCACAGTTCCTGACTCCGATTCCGATCTGTCCAGACAGTATAGAAAAGGCCAATCGACGTGAAAACCACCATAATTGCGACAAAACGGCATCAATCTCTGTTCCCCGCCACAGGGCTATGGACTCCAAACCGGCTTGCGATTAATCTGACTACAGGCCGAATAACAAATTTCATGAGTCATAAAGGGACCCTTGGATGTTAACCGTCACCATCTGGCTGAGCTTTGCCTTCGGCGCCGGTCTCCTGATGCGTCTGATCGGTCTACCACCGCTGGTCGGATACCTGGCCGCGGGATTTATCCTCAGTGCCAATGGTCACGAAAGTAATTCTATTCTCGAAGCCGTCGCGCATGCCGGTGTGTTGCTGCTGCTGTTCAGTGTCGGCCTGAAGCTGAGACTCAAGAGCCTGATTCGCAGCGAAGTGCTTGCCGGTTCTCTTCTCCACATGGCCATCATGGTCGGGGTGCTCTGGGTCATCTTCAGCCGTTTTGGCAACCTGTCGTTTGAGGCCGCATTGATGATCGCTATCGCCCTGTCCTTCTCCAGTACGGTGGTGGCCGCCAAGGTGCTGGAAAGTAAAAGGGAGCTGCGCGCTTTCCATGGTCGTGTTGCGATTGGCATACTGATCGTACAGGACCTGATTGCTGTTGCGATCCTCAGTCTGGCCGGCGGGGTAACACCTTCACCCTGGGCCTTCCTGCTGCTCGGTTTTTTCCTGCTCCGTCCTATCATTCACTGGTTACTGGATATCAGCGGTCATGGCGAACTGGTTATCCTGTACGGCCTGATGCTGGCGCTGGTCATCGGCGGGGGCAGTTTTGAGCAGCTGGGACTGAGTTCCGAACTGGGTGCCCTGCTGCTTGGGTTAATACTCTCCGACCACAAGCGCGCAATGGAGATGTCCAATGCACTGTGGGGATTGAAAGAAGTATTGCTGGTCGGGTTCTTTCTGCAAATTGGCCTGTCCGGCCAACCGAATCTGGAAATGCTCCAGCACGCCCTGCTACTCAACCTGATACTCGTCGCCAAGGCGCTGCTGTTTTTCTTTGTTCTCTTGCTATTCAGGCTACGTGCCCGCAGTTCCTTCCTGGCCGGCTTGAGCCTGGCCAGCTTCAGTGAATTCGGGCTGATCGTTGCCAACCTTGCCCAGAACCAGGGTTGGATCAGCACTGACTGGCTGGTCCTTCTGGCCGTTACGGTCGCCATCTCGTTTGCCATCAGTGCACCGTTGAACCGCTATTCTCACGAGCTTTACCAGATGCTCGGGAGGCGGCTCAAAGGGTTTGAAACCAGCAAGCGCCATCCGGATGACGAGCCCATCAATGTGGGCAGCGCTCATGTCCTGATAGTCGGGATGGGGCGGGTCGGAACCGGGGTGTACGATACCCTCGCGGCAAGTCACCTGCGGGTCGTCGGCCTGGACTCTGACCCCGGGAAAGTCGAGAATCATCGTAGCTTTGGGCGCCGCGTACTGTATGCTGATGCGGAAGATCCCGGGCTCTGGGCAGGCCTCAACCTCGGAGGCGTGCGCATCATTATGCTGTGCCTGCCGGAGCTTTCAGCCAAGCTGATGGCTATACAGCAACTCCGGGACCGGGGGTATTCGGGCCAGATCAACGCCACCGCCCTTTTCAATGAAGAAGTCGACCAATTGAATAAAAGGGGAGCAAATCTGGTCTACAATTATTATGATGGTATTGGGGTCAGTTTTGCCGATAAGATAATGCAGGGCCTGCCACAGGAGCTCATTACGGCCAATGAGTCCGAGAAGTCATGAATTTCATGGCTGCGCGGTAGAAATAATAAACTTCCTGCCTATGTAAGTGGGATAATATGAGTATAGAAAAAGTAAAAGTCCCTGCCGATTTGCTAAAAATCGGTATGTACGTTTCCGAGCTGGATAAACCCTGGATTGAGACCCCTTTTATCTTTCAGGGCTTCCTCATTACCAACGAAGAAGAACTCGATCAGCTTCATCAGCATTGCGAATATGCGTATGTTGATCGTGAAAAAAGCCAGGTCGATATTCCACAACAGCTTGAACGGATTACCACTGAAACCTCAAAGATTCAAATCAAGGAAGCGTCCCCAAGTCCCTATCTTGCTAGCTTTGAAGAAGAATTCCCCCGCGCCAGGCAAGTCTATGAAGACATACAATATCATGTCAAATTGATGTTCAAGGACGTGCGAATCGGGCGCGCGATTAAAACAGCGGAAATAGAAAAGAGTGTCCGCTTGATGACCGAGAGTATCACCAGAAATCCGGATGCGATGATGCTCTTGACCAACCTTAAAAATGTCGATGAATATCTCATCATGCATGCAGTGAATGTGTGTGTGATATCACTGGTATTTGCCCGTTTCCTCGGATTTGAAACTGACGAAATGCATGAACTCGGCATGGGGGCGCTGCTGCACGATGTTGGCGAGCTACGCCTGCCACCGGAAGTTTTGCACAAGCCAGGCGAACTGACACCGGAAGAACACGCCACTATCCAGAAGCATACTGCCTATGGTGTTTCGATCCTGAGTCATACCAGCGGAATAACCGGAAACATACTTGATATCGTGATGCATCATCATGAAAGAAATAATCGCTCAGGCTACCCGGAAAAGCTATCAGGTCAGGAAATCAGTTCATTTGCCAAAATAGTCGGTATCATCGATGTGTATGACTCCCTGACGAGCCCCGCCCCCTATCGAAACCATATTTCCAGTATCGAGGCACTCAAAACCATGTATGACTGGCGTGGTACATTATTTGATGAAGTGTTGATAGAAAACTTCATCAAGTGCCTTGGCGTCTACCCGATTGGCAGCACACTTGAATTGAACAGCGGGGAAATTGGGATAGTTATTTCGACTTCAGCTCAAAGCCGGTTGTTACCTACCTTGCTACTGGTCAAGGATCATAAAAAGAACTTTTATGATCCACCCAAAATCATCAATCTTAGCAAGTTCGTCAATGAGGACGAAAAACGTTATGAAATCAGGAATATCGTTCATCCAGAGGAACATGGTGTAGATCTGAAACGTTATGTCCTCAGAGAAATATTTGCCTGATCATAAGAACTTACTCATGCACCAGGTTATGAACCGAACCATAGACATGAACCGGTTCGGATTTGCCCCTGATAT
>JASFNY010000285.1:0-3379 GCA_050116795.1 Thiohalophilus sp. | reverse complement strand
GGGTATGCATGGTGATTCCTTACTAAAGCACTCTGCGATCTGACAATACTGTGTCGGTATGATTAATTCTAATCCGTTTTTTTGAGTCCACAACTAAAAGACGCTGTGCGTGCAAAACGCAGGGCGGTGACTACCAGTATTCAACATATCCGGCTCATAGTCTGATTTTGTCCTTAATTATTCTGCTGGTATGACGAGATGGGCTTTATTGTCTATATTTGTATTAAATTGATCTCAGACCTCACCAGGAAGGGAGTTACCATGCGCACATCCCGCTGGATTCAAACCGGTGTTCTTGCACTGCTTGTCACAAGCATCTCGCTCACGGCGTTGTTTGCCCAGGACGCCGGAGAAACCATTATCAAGCGCGATCCGATTGACCATGATTTCTACGGTGCCGGTCAAACTGTGCAGCTGATCGGCCCGGTCAACGGCGATGCCGTGATTGCCGGCCAGCGACTGACCATCGATGGCCAGGTGGCGCAGGATGTCATGGCCGCGGGGGAAGTGGTCACCATCAATGGGGATGTGCTGGATGATATTCGTGCCGCTGGCCGGCTGGTGACGATAAACGGGGCCGTCGGTGATCACATCGTGGCCGCCGGGGAAACGGTCACGCTCAATGCGAGCGCCAGCGTTGGCAACTGGGCCTGGCTGGCGGGGAACCAGGTCGAGGTCTTCGGTCGCATCGGCACGGCACTCAAGGCCGCGGGCGAGACGATCATCATCGCCGGCGTCATCAATGGCCCGGTGGAGCTCACCGCCGAGCATGTAAAAATACTGGCCGATGCGGTGATTACCGGTCCGATACGCGTGCAGAGTCCCAACCCGCCGGAGATTGCGAGTGGGGCAACGATACAGGGTGATGTCAAACATTTACCGATGCCCGAAGTCGAAGCACCGCAAGTGCTGAAAGCCGTGTTGCTTGCCGGGCTGATGACGGCGCTGTCGTTGATCATCACCGGTATTGTCTATTACCTGCTGTTTCCTCGATTCAGCCTGGCGAGCGCACGGCGTATCGAACAGGTGCCGCTGGCCAGTCTGGGCCTGGGTTTTGCCGTGCTGATACTGACACCGGTGGTGATCGTGATCCTGTTTAGCCTGGGAGTCACTTTCATGCTGGGCTTACTCTTGTTAGCGGCCTACCTGTTGATGCTGGTCTCGGGCGGTCTGACCGGGGTGGTGTATGTCAGTGATGTCGCGCTGCGGCGGTTGTTCAAGAAGGAATCTGCCGGCAAGGGCATGATGATGCTGACACTCATCGGTGCCTTTGTGGTGCTTGGGCTGGTACAACTGATTCCGCTGCTGGGTAGCCTGGTCGTCTTCGTGCTGATGGTGATGGGTATCGGGGCACTCAAATACCAGTTCTGGCAACAGTACAGGGCAGCTTGATCAGGATAGTCTGATCCAAAAGAATAAAAGGTATCGGTGACAAATAGGAAACATTGCCATTTGCCACCGAACTCTTTTATTTCAAACGGTGCAGAACGTCTATTTATATAACCCGATTGTTCCGAGGCACAGGTCTGCACTGAATTCCCGGCCGATTGCGACCAGGCCGATTCTCTCCAGCTTTGCGATATCAAGTTCGCTGCTGATGCGATAGGGTTCAAATTGGTCAAAGGGCAGCAAGACGCGTTGCCATTTTGGTATCGCGCTGAAAGTGGCGCGATAGGATTGCCATGGTAGCCAGACATCTGCGGTGCGCAGGTGGACATTGTATTGTTCGTCGTTACCGTAGACATCGATTGCCAGGCCCGTATAGGCCGTGACATCGCGCAGAACCTCATCGGATAGATCCAGTGCGATCTGTACGAAGCCCCCGTTATTTTCCAGTTTGACGTCACCACGCATACGCAGGCAGGGGCGGTCCTCGATCTCATCGAGGGTGAGTTCGCCTTGTGAGACACCACCCATGACGTTATCCGTCACCAGTCGCCATTGATTGCCTGAGCTGGCGTGAAGATCGCCAGAGTCGCGCGCATCGATAATCTGGATGTCTTGTGTGGCCATAAGTGTTACCGGGTTAAAGAACAATAGCATTGCAATTATGCTGCAACACTTTCGGGCAGAGCAGATCATTACGATTGCTCGCTACAATCAACGGGGTTTTGCATCATCTCATCCTGGCGCATGGGCATTCCATCGATAAGAGCAAAAATACTGTCCAGGTCTGGAACAGTATCGACACGCTCTTTTTCTCCTCCATCTTTGCCTATCAGGATAGCCGCAAATTGGCCGGGTTCTATCCTGTAACGGTCGCGCAGTTCTTTGGTCCGGCTCATGCTAATGGGTTGATTGTTCAGGCGACTTTGACCCTGCTCGGTGATTATGCCGATGATCATGTCGCGATCGTTCAGATCACATTGCCGCAGTTCAAGTTCCCGCTTTGTCTGTTGTAATCGGGCGTCGCCTTCTGATGGCGCGAACAGCAGCAAGGGACGGTTTTGCCAGACAAAATCTGACATCTGTACGGCCAGGGCAGGCGGGATGATGACAAAGAACATGCCCGGAATCACGAGTGCAATAATCAAATTCTGCTGCAATAAACGAGTCATGTGTTTGATTGTATGTATCAATGGTAATCCTCACCCTCTGTTTATTTGACGGGTTTTAATCTCAGTAGCGATCCATCATTCTCATCGGTGAGTAGCCATAGCAATCCATCCGGCCCGAGTCGCACATCACGAATGCGTTCCTCGCGCTCGCCAAGCAGTTTTTCTTCTTTCACGACCTTGTTATTTTCGATGACCAGCCTTGCCAGGTGTTCGTGGGCCAGTGCGCCGATAAACAGGTTGCCTTGCCAGTCGGGGAAGGCGTCACCGTAATAAAACGCCATACCGGAAGGGGCGATGGAAGGGTCCCAGTAATAGACAGGTTGTGCCATGCCTTCCTTGTGAGTTATGCCTTCGCCGACCGGCGTACCGATGTAGTTAATGCCGTAGCTGATCACCGGCCAGCCGTAGTTGACCCCGGCTTTGATGATGTTCAGTTCATCCCCGCCGCGCGGGCCGTGTTCGATCTGCCAGATAACCCCGGTTTTCGGGTGCACGGTCATGCCCTGGGCATTGCGGTTGCCATAGGTGTAGAACGACGGTTTGACATCGGGGTTATCGACGAACGGGTTGTCGTTCGGAATGCGCCCGTCGTCGTGCAGGCGGTGGGTGCCGCCGGCATGATCGTCCAGCTCCTGGGCGCGGGGTTGATCGCCACGATCGCCAACGGTGAGATACAGATAACCCTGCTGGTCAAAGACGATTCGCCCGCCGAAGTGGCGGCCGGTATCGCCGGATGGCGTGGCGATGAACAATACCTCGACATCACTCAGTTGCCCGTCCCGGTATTTGCCGCGAGCCAGGTGCGTGGTGGGTTCATCCTT
>JASFNY010000284.1:0-3393 GCA_050116795.1 Thiohalophilus sp. | reverse complement strand
CCGATCAAGTACACCCGATCGTCAGTTGCAACAGGCCGAACACTGGCTGAAAGGCAGGGAAAATAATGCCAACCTGTTGCTGGCGCTGGGACGACTTGCCATCCGTTGTGAGTTGTGGGGCAAGGCGCGCAGTTACCTGCAAGCGAGCCTGGGAAGTCATGAACTGGCGGAAACCTACCGGGAACTGGGACAACTGTTGGACAAACTCAATGAACCGGAACTGGCCGCCGACTGTTACCGTAAAGGCCTGTTATTGACCGCCTGAAGTTATACCGCTCCGTTTTTTCTTCTGCAGGGAGCGCCACTTCTTTTCCATATCGAATCAATCTTTATTGTATTCAAAGGCGTCCGAGAAATAGTGATCCAGATCCAGATCATGTTTCGGAAAAACGTCCTGACCTGCATACACCATCGGCGGCGGTCCCGAAGCATAAATCTCATAACCGGCCAGCTGGGGATGATCCTGAATCAAAGCCTCGTGTACATAACCGGTGCGACCCTGCCAGTTATCTTCCGGCAGTGGCTCAGAAAGCACGGGGGTATAGGTGAAGTTGCTATACTCACGCGCCCATCGTTCGGGTAATTCAGGCATATACAGATCGCGCATCGCCCGTACTCCCCAGTAGAGATGCATCGGGCGGTCGATACCCATTGCAAAGGCGTGTTCCAGCATACCCTTGATGGGCGCAAAACCGGTGCCGCCGGCCATGAAGATCATCGGCCGATCCGATTCCTCGCGCAGATAGAAGCCGCCAAAGGGGCCCTCGATGCGCAGGATGTCTTTGACTTTCATCTTGTCGAATACTTCGCCGGTAAACCGGCCGCCCTCGATATGACGAATGTGCAATTCCAGGTACTCATCATCGTGCGGTGCATTGGCCAGAGAAAAACTGCGCCTGCGACCATCCTTGAGTACAAAGTCCACATACTGGCCGGCAAGAAACTGCAGCCGCTCGGTGCTGGGCAACTTGAGTTTGAGTAGCATCACATCATGGTTGAGACGTGACATTTCGGCGATACGGGTAGGCAGTTTCCTGATCTGAATATCCTGGCCGCTTGCTACTTCACGGGTTTCGATTACCAGGTTGCTGGATGCCCGTGCCTGACAAAACAGCGCCATACCGGCCTTGTCCTGTTCTTCCGTTATCGCCAGTGGCCGTTCACCATTGGGGTAGGCAATCTTGCCTTCGGCCACCTTTCCCATGCAGGATCCGCAGGCACCGTTGCGACAACCATACGGTAACCCGAGGCCGTGCCGCAGTGCTGCATCCAGAATCGGCTCATTCTCTTCCACAGGAAAGGTGTGGCCACTGGGCTCGACTTTGACGGAAAAACTCATAAAATTGCTCAACTTCTCATAACAAAGCGCGGAATTATCTCCCAATGAACCCGGCAGTGAAACCCCCCGAACAGGTATATATCGTCGGCTGTGGCGACGTCGGCACGCGCGTCGCGAGGCTGTGGCAGGAACGTGGCCACCAGGTTACCGGCCTGGCACGCGACGGTGACAGGCTTGAAGCGCTGGGCATTGCTCCGAGGGTGATCGATCTCGACGACCCGGCGACCCTGACAGATCTTCCACTCGACGGTGCACTGGTCTATTACTTTGCGCCGCCGCCACCGCGCGGCCAGGATGACCCGCGTATGACACACTTTTTACAGGCCATGGAGTTGCAGAAGATTCAGCCGGCGCGGGTGGTCTATATCAGCACCTCGGGCGTGTATGGCGATCAACAGGGAGGGGTGGTCAACGAGGAAGCACCGCCCAATCCGCAGGTAGATCGTGCCCGGCGACGCTATGCCGCCGAACAGGCATTGCGGGAGTGGGGCCGTCGACACGAGGTGCCGGTCATCATTCTGCGGGTTGGCGGTATCTATGGGCCGGGACGATTACCGGTCAAACGGATTCGCGATGCAGTACCGATGGTGCATGAAAAACTCGCACCGCAAACCAACCGCATCCATGCCGAGGACCTGGCCGCGATCTGCATGGCCGCTGCCGAACGCGGCCGGGCCGATACCATTTATAACGTCAGCGACGGCAATGACAGCAACATGACCGAATACTTCAACACCGTGGCCGACTTTCTCGGTCTGCCGCGCCCGCCGTTGATCGACTGGGACGAAGCACAACGCAGCCTGGGCGAAGGCATGTTGTCCTATCTGCGTGAATCACGCCGCATGGATACCCGGCGTCTGCGCGAAGAGCTGGGCGTCGTACTGCAATATCCCGATCTCGTGAGCGGTCTCAATGCCACCTGCCAGGCTGACAGGGATGCGATTCAAAAAACCGGTTGAGAGCGCGATACGCCCGACTGGTTTCAGGTTTATCCAACCCGTACAATGCGGACTGATTTGACGATCGGCCAGTCCACGCATGAAACCTATCAGCCAGTTCTTTCGCCTGTATTACATCAGCTTCGTGCTGATGCGTCACGGGCTGGACGGTCTGCTGCTCAACACTCCGCTGTTTCGTCCGTTTCGCATACTCAAGATTTTCATGCCCTGGTTGTGGCTGCCACGCAAAGCCACGCGCGGTGCCCGGGTACGCATGGCACTGGAAGATCTCGGACCCATCTTCATCAAGTTCGGCCAGATTCTTTCCACCCGGCGCGATCTGCTGCCCGACGATATCGCCGATGAACTGGCCCGCCTGCAGGACCAGGTACCGCCATTCTCCGATCAAAAAGCCAGGGAGATCATCGAGTCCGAACTGGGACGACCGATTGATGAGGTGTTTGCCGATTTCGAGGCAACCCCGTTCGCCTCGGCCTCGATCGCCCAGGTACACGGTGCAACCCTGCACGACGGTACCAACGTGGTGGTCAAGGTGCTGCGTCCCAACATCCTGCCGATCATCAAGCGCGACATCGGCCTGATGTACCTGTTTGCCAATGCCTTCGAACGTTACTGGGCCATTGGCCGGCAATTACGAGTTGTGGAAGTCGTCAGTGAATTTGAAAAAACCATTCTCGATGAACTGGACCTGAGCCGCGAGGCCGCCAACGCTTCTCAGTTGAGAAGAAACTTCATCGATTCCGAGTTGCTGTACGTACCCGATGTTTACTGGGACTACACCCGTCGCTGCGTAATGGTCATGGAGCGCATCAAGGGCATCCCCATCGGTAACATCGACCAGTTGCGCAAGGCCGGCATCGATCTCAAGACCCTGGCCGAACACGGCGTCGAGATATTCTTCACCCAGGTGTTCCGCGACAGTTTCTTCCATGCCGACATGCACCCCGGCAACATCTTTGTCGCCAGCGACGGCCAGTACCTGGCGGTCGACTTCGGCATCATGGGCACGCTCAACCCGAGCGATCAGCGTTACCTGGCGGAAAACTTCCACGCGTTTTTCAATCGCGACTACCGACGCGTCGCCGAGCTGCATAT
>JASFNY010000283.1:0-3399 GCA_050116795.1 Thiohalophilus sp. | reverse complement strand
GGTGGGGCGGGTGATCGGTCGTGAAAAACACCTGTTCAGTATTTATAAAAAGATGCGTGACAAGCATCTCGCCTTCAGTGAAGTGATGGACGTGTATGCCTTTCGCATCATCGTCAGCAATGTCGACGCCTGTTACCGTGTGCTGGGTGCCATTCATAACCTGTATACCCCGGTGCCCGGTCGTTTCAAGGACTACATCGCAATACCCAAGGCCAACGGTTACCAGTCATTGCATACGGTATTAATGAGCCCCTACGGGGTGGCGATTGAAGTTCAGATCCGTACCGAGGACATGCACAAGGTTTCCGAGGCCGGGATCGCCGCACACTGGCTGTATAAAAGCAATGACACGGTCAGTAACAATGCCCAGATGCGCGCCCGCCAGTGGTTGCACGAATTGCTTGAGATACAGCAGAACGCCGGTAACTCCATCGAGTTTCTGGAAAACGTCAAGATCGATCTATTCCCCGATGAAGTCTATGTCCTCACACCGCACGGCGAGATCAAGGTGCTACCGCGTGGTGCCACCGCCGTCGACTTTGCCTATGCCGTACATACCGATGTCGGAAACCAGTGCGTGGCTGCCAAGATCGATCGCCGACTGATGCCGTTACGAACCGAGTTACTCAATGGCCAGACGGTCGAAATCGTCACTTCCAAAGGCGCGCAACCCAACCCCTCCTGGCTGGATTTTGTGGCCACCGCCAAGGCCCGTTCCAACATTCGTAACTTCCTGAAGAATCTGCATAAGGAAGAGGCGACCATCCTTGGTATGCGGCTGCTCAACAAGAGCCTGGCTGCGCATGGTTCGGCGCTGGAAGATTTGGAAGATGTTCAGATGCAACGGGTGCTGCAGGAATTCAGTTTCGACAACATGGAACATATGTTCAGCGAAGTGGGCTTCGGCAACCAGATGCCGATGGTGATTGCCCGTGCCCTGCTTGCCGGTGACAGCGAGACTGATGGGGCTGAAGAGAATGCGGCGGGCCGGCCGCTGGGCATCAAGGGCACCGAAGGCACGGTAGTAACCTATGCCAAATGCTGCAGACCAATACCCGGCGATCCCATCCTTGGATTTGTTACTTCCGGGCGTGGCATCGTAATCCATACCGAGGACTGCAAGAATGTTGCCGAGTATCGCAACCGCCCCGAGAAATGGATAGACGTGGAATGGGAGAAGGATATCGAAGGCGAGTTTCCCATCGACATACGCATGCTGGTGCAGAACCGGCGTGGCGTACTCGCCCGGGTTGCGGCAACGTTGTCCGAGATGGAGGCGAACATCGAGAATGTGAGCATTGAGGAACGTGATGGTATGCATTCCACCCTGAGCTTTACTGTTTCGGTCAAAAATCGTCAGCATCTGGCACGAGTCATACGTCACCTGCGGGCACTGGACATGGTTTCCCGTATTAATCGACTGAAGCGCTAATCACCATAATTCTGAAGCCGTTTACGATTCGAACAACATTATTCCAATAGTAAATTCAATAACGGAGTAGGTAATGCCACGCGAAATCATTCATACCGAAAATGCCCCGGCAGCCATTGGTCCCTATTCACAGGCCGTCAGGGTAGACAATACCGTTTATCTCTCCGGGCAGATTCCCCTGGATCCGGAAAGCATGGAACTGGTAGGTGGTGATATCAGTGCGCAGATTCGCCGTGTGTTCGATAATCTCAGCGCGGTGTGTCAGGCTGCCGGTGGTAATCTCAATAACATCGTGAAGTTGAATATTTTTCTGACCGATCTGACCCACTTCCCCACGGTCAATGAAATCATGAGCGAGTATTTCGCGGAACCCTACCCGGCACGTGCCGCCATCGGGGTCGCTGCCCTGCCCAAAGGGGCGGAAGTGGAGATGGATGCGGTGATGGTCGTCGGTAGCTGAAGCGTCTTATTTGTCATTAAATTCGGCGGGCTGATCTCGTAGTCTGAACCGTCTTAGTTCAGCGCGACAATGCGTGCTAAATACTGCGGGATAAGTCAGGGATGATTTGCTCAGAGCCTCTTTGCTCCCATGCTATAGTGCCTTGCCATGGTGACGCCAAATCCTTCTGCAATTGAATTGACCCGCCTCAAAGGTGTCGGTCCCAAAATGGCGGAACGTTTCAGTCGTCTTGGGATCGACTCGGTCGAGCAGCTGCTGTTTCATTTACCTTTACGTTACGAGGATCGCACCCGCATCACCCCACTGGGTGCCTTGCGTGCCGGTATGCATGCCGTAATTCAGGCTGAGGTCCAGTTAAGTGAGATCAAGTTTGCCCGTCGGCGTATGTTGCTGGTGCGTCTCAGTGATCGCACCGGCTTCATCACCCTGCGGTTTTTCCATTTCAACGCCCGCCAGCAGGAGAATCTCAAGCGTGGTAACTGGTTGCGTGCTTACGGGGAAGTGCGTCGCGGCAGCGGCGGACTGGAAATGGTGCATCCCGAGTTCAGCCTGATCGAACCGCATGCCGCGCCCGAGACAGAAGCACGGCTCACGCCTGTTTATCCAACCACCGAAGGACTGCATCAGCTGACGATGCGTAACGCCATGCAGCAGGCGCTGGAGATGTTGCGTACCGATCAACTCCATCTGCAGGAATTACTGCCGGCCGATCTCTTGCGGCAGGAGCAATTGCTGGATCTGAAACAGGCGCTTTTATATGTACATCAACCGCCGGTTGAAGCGGACCTGGATGAACTGCTCGCGGCTGAACATCCTGCCATGCAACGGCTGATCATCGAAGATCTGCTGGCGCACGTACTGAGTCTGCGTCAGTTGCGCCAGCGTGGGCGGCAGCACAAAGCGCGGTCGCTCGATCTGGATAATCCGCTTTCGGAACAGTTTATCGCTTCACTGCCGTTCGAGTTGACCGGGGCCCAACAACGGGTGGTGTCGGAAATCGGCCAGGATCTTCAGCAAGCGGTTCCGATGCAGCGGCTGGTTCAGGGTGACGTGGGTTCGGGCAAGACCGTGGTGGCGGCACTGGCGGCACTGGCCGCGGTGGCTGCAGGCTATCAGGCGGCGATCATGGCACCGACGGAAATTCTGGCCGAGCAGCACTATCGCAACTTTGTTAACTGGTTGGCTCCTCTTGGAGTGAATGTCTCCTGGTTGTCGGGCAAGGCCAGGCAGGCGGAACGGCGTGCGACACTGGCGGCACTTGCTTCGGGCGAGTCGTCCATCGCAGTCGGGACTCATGCCCTGTTCCAGGAAGAGGTGGAGTTCCGTGAACTGGCCCTGGTGATCGTGGATGAGCAGCACCGCTTCGGGGTCCACCAGCGACTGGCGTTGCGGGAAAAAGGGCGGCAGGGTGAGATCGTGCCCCACCAGTTGATCATGACCGCGACACCGATACCCCGTACCCTCAGCATGGCGGTGTATGCCGACCTGGACTGTTCGGTTATCGATG